>JAVEEO010000302.1 GCA_030840415.1 Pseudonocardiales bacterium
GAAGCCGGTCCGCGAGAACGGGACGGTGGCGGTGCAGTCCGCGGTGCTGCGGGCCGCTGCCGGCGCGGCCGACGCCGGGGCCGCCGCCGCGCCGCCGGTAAAGGCCGGAAGGCAGGCAAGGTAGAGGGCGACTGCGATCCCTGGCACGGCGGCTGCTCTCAGCGACCGGGAACGGTGCATGGCGAATGTCCCTTCAACGACGAGAGATTGCTAGGCCGACACCGGCGTCTGCACCGGCTGTGGTTGCGGCTGCGGCGCCACCGGAACCGGCCGCTCCCGGCGGCGTTGCCCGAAGCGCAGGTAGAGCGAGGGCACCACGAACAGGTTGAGTGCGGTCGAGGTGATCAGCCCACCCAGGATCACCACTGCCAGCGGGTACTCGATCTCGTGCCCGGGGCGGTCGCCCAGCACCACCAGCGGCACCACCGCCAGCCCGGTGGCCAGTGAGGTCATCAGGATCGGCGACAGCCGCTCCCGGGCGCCCCGCAACACCAACTGCGGGCCGAACGACTCGCCCTCCTCCCGCTCCAGGTGCTGGCAGTGGTTGATCAGCAGGATGCCGTTGCGGGCCGAGATGCCGAACACCGTGAAGAACCCGACCAGCGAGCCCAGTGACAGGATGCCGCCACCGAGGTAGGCGGCCAGCACGCCGCCGACCAGCGACATCGGCAGGGTGAACAGGATGAGCAACGCCGGCCGCCAGCCGCCGAAGGAGACCTGCAGCAACAGCAGGATCATCAGCCCGGCGAGCACCGCGTTGCGCCACAGGGTCGTCTGCGCTTCCTGGCGCTCCTTGTACTCGCCGATCACCTCGGCGTGGTACCCGCGCTCGAAGGGGATCGCCGCCAGGCTCGCCTTGACGTCGGCTGCCACCGAACCGAGGTCGCGCCCGGTCACGCTGGCCGCGACGTCGATGCGCCGCGAGTCGTTCTCCCTTTCGATCACGTTGGGAACCGGCTCGACCCGGACCCGGGCGACGTCGGACAGTTGGATCACCCGCCCGGACGGCGTGTCGAGCGGCAGCTGGCCGATCGCCGTCACGCTGCTGCGCGTCCCGGGGGTGGTCCACACCACGGTGTCGTAGGCCTTGCCCTGCCGGAACATGTCGCCTACCTCCTCGCCGGCCACCAGTGTCGAGGCCGCCCGCCGGACGTCGCCGGGCTTCAGGCCGTACCTGGCGGCCTTGGCCAGGTCCACCTCGACGGTGATCTGCGGCTCGTCCACCTCGAGGTCCATGTGGGCGTCCTCGACGCCGCGCACGGCAGCCATCGCATGCTGGATCTGCTCGCCCTTGGCCCTGATCACCTCCAGGTCCTGGCCGTAGACCCGCACCACCAGCGGCTGCTTCGAGCCGGTCAGCACCTCCTCGATCCGCTCGTTGAGGTAGGTCAGCGCGTCCCGGTACACGCCGGGGTAGCGGTTGATCACCGCCTCGATCTCTTCCAGGGTCTGGTCGTAGTCGGCCTTCGGGTCGATGCTGATCCAGTTCTCGCCGAAGTTCACGCCGGCGACCTCCTCACCGAGGAAGGCCTGGCCGATGTGCGAGCCGAAGCTGCGCACGCCGGGGACCGCGCGCAGGTCCTTGCTCAACCGCTCGGTCATCCTGGCCTCCTCGGCGACCGAGGTGCCCGGTGCGGTGAGCCAGTGGATGAGGAAGTCGTGCTCCTTGAACGTCGGGAACAGCGACTGCCCCAGGTTGGGCACCACCAGCAACGCGACTACCACCAGCGAAAGGCCGGCCGCGTAGGCCCGTCGCGGCCGCTGCACGATCCGCGAGAGCACGGCGACGTAGCCGCCCTGCAGAACGCGCACCACCGGCGATTCCCGCCGGTGCAGCGGAGCCTTGCGCAGCATGATCAGGGCAAGTGCCGGCGTGACGGTCAGCGCCACCGCCATCGAGGCCAGGATGGCCAGGGTGTAGGACAGCGCCAGCGGCCGGAAGAACGAGCCGGTCAGGCCGGGCAGCAGGAAGATCGGAACGGCGGCGGCGACGATGATCAGCGTCGCGTAGACGATCGGGTTGCGCACCTCCAGCGACGCCTCCAGGATGATGGACGCCGTCGAGCGCTGCCCGCCGGCCTGCCGGTGTTGTCGCAGCCTGCGCAGGATGTTCTCCACGTCGATGATCGCATCGTCGACCACCGCGCCGAGGGCGATCACCAACCCGGCAAGCGTCATGGTGTTCACCGTCGCGCCGCGCAGGTACAGCACCAGCATGGCGGCCATCAGCGACAGCGGGATGGTCAGCAGGCTGATCAGCGCCACCCGCCATTCGAACAGGAACAGCGCCAGGATGATCACCACCAGGGCGAAGCCGAGCAGCAGCGCCTGGGTCAGGTTGGAGATGGAGGTCTTGATGAAGTTGGCCTGCCGGAAGATCCCGGTCTGGAAGGTGATTCCGGACAGGCCCGGCTGCAGCGACTTGATCGCTTCGTCGATGTCGTGGGTGACGGCCAGCGTGTTGCCCCACGGCAGTTTCTCCACCACCAGCAACAGGCCCGGGCGGTCGTTGATCACGGCATCGCCGGCCAGGGGCTGGTGATCCTCCTTGACGGTGGCGATCTCGCTCAACGGCACCCGGACGCCCTTGGCGTCGGGCACCGTGATCCGCGCCAGGTCGGCCGGACCGGTGATCGGCAGCACGTGCTGGATCCCGATCCGCTGGGCCGGGGTCTCGATGGCACCCCCGGTGCCGATGATCGAGCCGGTGGAGAACCGCAGCAGGCCGGAGTCCACCGAGTCGGCCGTGGTCTCCATGACGTCGTCGAGGGGAATGCCGCGAGCCCGCAGCTTGGCCGGGTCGACCTGGACGGTCATCATCTTCAGCCGCTCGCCCCAGATCGCGACGTTGGCGACGCCGGGAACCCGCAGCAACCGGGCCCGCACCGTCCAGTAGGCAATCATGGAAAGATCATTGAGCGAGATCGTCTGCGAACTCATGCCGATCTGGACCACCCGGCTGGTGGCCGACACCGGCGGCAGCATTACCGGCGGCGCGGCCCAGGTCGGCAGGTTCGGGGTGGCGGTGGCCAGCCGCTCCTGCACGAGCTGGCGGGCCTTGAGCAGGTCGGTGCCCTGCTTGAAGATCAGCTGGATCGCCGACAGTTGCGGCACCGACTTCGAGCGCAGGTCATCCAGCCCTGCCACGCCGGTCAGCGCCTGCTCCAGCGGCACGGTGACCAGCGCCTCGACGTCGGCGGTCGACAACCCGTTGCACATCGTCTGGATCTGCACCTCGGGCGGGGCGAACTCGGGGAACACGTCGACCCGCATGTTGTCCAGCTGGGCTGCGCCGGCCACCATCATCACCACGGCGCCCAGTACCACCAGGTAGCGCAACCGCAGGCTGGCCGAGACCAGCCAGCGCATCAGCGTCGGTCGCGGCACGGTGCTCATTCGCCCGGAACCCCGTCCTCGGCACCCAGCAGCTCAGCGGCGCCCAGGGTGGCCACCGTGGATCCGGCGGCCGGGCCCGAGGCCAGCAGGGCCTGGTCGCCGACGACCGTGCGGATGCTCACCCGGGCCCGCTGGAAGGCAAGCTTGCCGGTGCTGACGAACACCCAGGTGGCGCCGTGCTGGTCGTAGAGCACGGCACTGAGCGGCACCGACAGCACCGGCTGACCGGCTGCGGCCGAACTGCGGACCGTCGCGGTCTGCAGGCCGATCCGCTCGGCGCCGTCAGCGGTCAGTTCCACCCGGTGGATGCCCGGCTGGCCCGAGACCTCGGTGACCGTGGCGGCCCGGTCGGGTTCGGCCTCGGTCGCCGAGGAGGACTTGCAACCGGCCAGGCCGATCCCGGCCAGCAATACGATCGCTGCGACCACACCTGAACGAGCGGTCATCGCCGTACCCACTTTCACTCGTGCGGTGAGGGAGATTCAGACCGAGGCCGGTACCGGACGGGTCGCCGGCTCGGGTGGCCGGGCGGGGACGCCGGGGTTGCGGGCAGCGGCCCACAGGTAGAGCCCGGGCAGCACCGCCAGGTTCAGCAGCAGCGCCGACACCAGGCCGCCGAGCACCACCACCGCGAAGGGGTGCGCGAGCTCGGTGCCGCCGATGGTGGGCAGCACGGCCAGTGGCGCGAGCAGCACGGCCACCAGCAACGCGGTCAGCACCGTCGGAGCGACCCGGGGCCGGGTCAGCTCCAGTACCTCGGCAGGAGTGACCGGCCGGCCGGCGGCACGGGCCTGCTGGTACCCGCTGAACAGCAGCACGCCGTTGTGC
>JAVEEO010000313.1 GCA_030840415.1 Pseudonocardiales bacterium
CGAAGGTTCGGCCACAGCTGTAGCGCTCCATCTTTCTGATGTTGCCATCCTGCGGCGCGCAGTCTCGCTTTCGGACATCCGGAAAAAGGTTACCTTTCATCCGCCGCAAACCTGGCATTACCTTGACCGCCTACGCCTCAATCATGCCTTCGGCGGGCACCCCTCCTGCATAGCCTTATTAGGGCTTCTCTGACCTAGAATAAGGCTTATCGTCCAGGACCGCGCTAGCTCACATTGATGAGCCTGCAGCCAGGCCGACCCGGCTGGCCGCCAGCTCGATCCGGTCCTCGGTCGCCACCGCCGCCACCCGCAGATAGCCGGTCGAGGCGGCGCCGTAGAACTCCCCCGGCGAGGCCACGATGCCGGTCCGCTCGGCCAGCAGCCGGGTGGCGGCCCAGGCGTCGCCGTCCGGTGCCTCCAGCCAGAGGTAGAACGCGCCGTCGGGCATGCTGGCCGGCAGGCCCACGGCGGCCAGCACCTGGCACAGCCGTTGCATCCGGTCCCAGTACCGGCGGCGCTGCAGCTCGACGTGCTCGTCGTCGGCCAGCGCCACCGTGGCGGCATGCTGCACCGGCCCGGACGGCATCTGGCCGGCGTGCTTGCGCACCTCCCGCAGGTAGTGCACCAGCTCGGCGTCGCCGGCGTAGAAGCCGATCCGGGCGCCGGCGAAGTTGTCCCGCTTGGACAGCGAGTGCAGCGCCAGCACGCCAGCCAGGCCTGAGCGCAGGATGGTGGTCGGCGGCTGGGCGTAGCTGAACTCGGCGTAGCACTCGTCCGAGAGCACCGGCACGTCCCGCTCCCGGCCCCAGCCGGCCGCCACCGCCAGGTCCGACAGCTCGCCGGTGGGGTTGTTGGGCGAGTTCACCCACAGGCACAGCGCCCGCTCGGCGTCGGCCTCGGCGATCTCGTCCAGCCGCTCATACGGCACCGCCCGCACCCCGGCCAGGGTGGCGCCCATCTCGTAGGTCGGGTAGCTGATCGCCGGGTACAGCACGGTGTCGCGGGACGGCGTGCGCAGCCGCAGGTACTGCGGGGCCGAGGCCACGAACTCCTTGGTGCCGACGCACGCCGCCACCTCGGTGTCGGGATCGACCATCGCGCCCAGCCGGCGCTCGATCCAGCCAGCCGCGGCGGACCGCAGCGCCGGGGTGCCGATCGAGGGCGGGTAGCCCTCGACCCGGCCGGGAGCGGCCAGCGCCGCGACCACCTCCGGCGGCGGCGAGTCGCACGGCGTGCCGACCGACAGGTCGATCGCGCCGCCGGGCAGCTTGTCGGCGATCGCCTTGATCTCGCCGAGGCGCTCGTAGGGATAGGGCGGCGGAACGAAACCGGTCGTCATGAGGGCGTCCTGTCAGAATTCGGTCGGCCCGGCAGGTGCCGGGCCAGCAGTTGGGCCAGGTGCATTCCGGTACGGCTGCTGAGCTGATCGAGCTGGGTCCGGCAGGAGAAGCCGTCGGCCAGCACCACGGTGTCCGGCCCGGCGCCGCGCACCGCCGGCAACAGTGCCTGCTCGGCCACCGCCACCGACACCTCGTAGTGGCCGCGCTCGACGCCGAAGTTGCCGGCCAGCCCGCAGCAGCCGCCCAGCGTCTGCAGCCGGGCGCCGGCCGCGGTGAGCAGCGCCGAATCGGCGGCGAAGCCCAGTACCGCATGCTGATGGCAGTGCGGCTGCACCACCGCCTCGACGCCGGCCAGCGCCGGTGGCTGCCAGCCCCGCTCGGTGAGCAGCTCGGCCAGCGTCCGGGTGCTGACCTGCAGTTGCCGGGCCCGCGCATCATCGGCCAGCAGCTCGACCGCGTCCGAGCGCAGCACCGCGGTGCAGGACGGTTCCAGCCCGACCACCGGCAGGCCCTCGGCCAGCGCCGGGGCGAGCGCGTCGAAGCTGCGGCGCAGCTGGCGGCGGGCGCCGTCGAGCTGGCCGGTGGAGATCCAGGTCAGGCCGCAGCAGACCTGGGCATCGGGAATCCGCACCGAGCAGCCGGCGGCCTCCAGCACCTCGACGGCGGCCCGGCCGACCTCCGGGGAGAACGCGTTGGTCCAGGTGTCGACCCACAGCAGCACCGGATCGCCGTCGGCGACCGGGTGGCTGGCGAACCAGTCGCGAAACGACTCACTCGCAAACTCCGGCAGCGGCCGGCGCCGGTCGATGCCACCGATCCGCTTGGCCAGCGCGGCCAGCGGCTTCGGACGCAGCGCGGCGTTGGCCAGCCCTGGGACCCGGGTGGCCAGCCGGGCCCAGCGCGGCAGCCAGCCCAGCAGGTAGTGCGCGGCCGGCCGGCGCCGGCGCCGGTAGCGCTGGTACAGCACCTCGGCCTTGTAGGTGGCCATGTCGACCCCGGCCGGGCAGTCCGAGCTGCAGCCCTTGCAGGCCAGGCAGAGGTCCAGCGACTCCAGCAGCTCCGGCGACTGCCAGCCCTCGGTCAGCAGCCGGCCGTTGGCCAGCTCCTGCAGCACCCGGGCCCGGCCGCGGGTGGAGTGGGCCTCATCCAGGGTGGCCAGGTAGGACGGGCACATCACGCCGCCGGCGGCGGTCAGGTCGGCCCGGCACTTGCCGACCCCGACGCAGCGGTGGACCGCGGTACTGAACGAGCCGCCGTCGTGGGGGTAACTGAACCCCAGCGGCCGGCCGCCGGTACCGGTCAGCGGCCGGGCCAGCGGCAGCCGCAGATCGGCCTCGACCGGCGCCGGATCCACCAGCACCCCCGGGTTGAGCAGGTTGGCCGGGTCGAAGACCGCCTTCACCGCGCCGAACAGCCCGATCGCGGCGGGTGAGTACATCGCCGGCAGCAGCTCGCCGCGGGCCCGGCCGTCGCCGTGCTCGCCCGACATCGAACCGCCGTGCGCGGCCACCAGGTCGGCGGCCTCCAGCAGGAACTGCCGGAACGCCGCCGGACGGTCGGCCAGCGGAAAGTTCAGCCGGACGTGCACGCAGCCGTCGCCGAAGTGGCCGTAGGCCAGCCCGTCGACCCGGTGGGCGGCCAGCAGCGCGAAGAACTCGCGAAGGTAATCGCCGAGCCGCTCCGGCGGCACCGCCGCGTCCTCCCAGCCGGGCCAGGCCGGCGCGTTGGCCGGGGTCCGGCCGCCCAGGCCGGCGCCGTCCTCGCGGATCCGCCAGAGCCGCTGGGCATCGGCTCCGGTGACCACCGCCGAGCCGGCCGGCGCGGCGGCCCGGACGATCCGTTCGGCGGCGTCCACCGCCTCGGCCGGGTTCCGGCCGCCGGTCTCGACGAACAGCCAGCCACCGCCGTCGGGCAGCGCCGGCACGGCGGCCGGCCCGCGGCGGCGAAGCACCACCTCGACCAGCCGGGCGTCCATCCCCTCCAGCGCCAGCGGCCGGTAAGGCAGCACGCCCGGCACCGCGTCGGCGGCGCTGGGCATGTCCGGATAGGCCAGCACGGCCAGCGCGGTGGCCGGCGCCAGCTCGACCAGCCGGACGGTTGCGGCCGTGCTGATCGCCAGGGTGCCCTCGGTGCCGGCCAGGAACCGGGCCAGGCTGCCGCCGTTCTCGGGCAGCAGGTGCTCCATCGAGTAGCCCGAGATCTGGCGGCCGAACCGGCCGAACTCGGTGCGGATCAGTGCCAGGTTGGCCTGCACCAGGTCCGAGAGCCGGGCACCGACGGGATCGGCCAGCGCGGCCAGCGGCGCGGTTTCCAGGCTGCGCCCGTCGGCCAGCAGCAGCGACAGCGACTCGACGTTGTCGGCGGTGCGGCCGTAGCTGAGCGCATGCGGGCCGCAGGCGTTGTTGGCGATCATCCCGCCGAGCGTGCAGCGGGCCTGGGTGGAGGGGTCCGGGCCGAAGCGCAACCGGTGGCCGGCCGCGGCCCGCTGCAGCTCGGACAGGATCAGGCCGGGTTCGACGGTCGCGGTGCGGGCCTCGGGGTCCAGCGCGATCAGCCGGTTCAGGTGCCGGGAGAAGTCCAGCACCAGCCCGGGGCCGATCGCGTTGCCCGCGCACGAGGTGCCACCGCCGCGGACGGTCAGCGGCGTCCCGGTCCGGCCGGCCACTTCGATCGCCAGTGCCACCTCGTCGGCATGCCGCGGGAAGGCCACCGCCTGTGGCACCACCCGGTAGTTCGAGGCGTCGGTGGAGTACTCGGCGCGCCGGCGGTTGCCGGCGTCGACCTCGGCGACGCCGGCCCGGCGCAGTTCAGCCGCCAACGTCTCGGGGTTCACGCGTCTATCTTGTCGCACCGCTCGGCGAGGACGTGCCCGGCCGGTACTCGCGCGGATCGGTGGCCAGCATGGTGGCCGACACGTTGGTCTGGTTGAAGCCCTTGAAACCGGCCCGCCGGGCGAGATTCTCCAGGTGCGAGCCGGCGGCGCCGGAGTCGGCGATCTCGTCGGCGCGCCGCTGCTCCAGCAGCCCGGCGGCCACCAGGCCGGCCAGCCGGCCGGCCGGTACCGGCCACCAGTCGGCCTCGGTGAAGGCCTGCCGCAGGTAGGGGTAGTCCGAGAACGGCCGCATCGACGGCTGGCCCAGCTCGGCCAGGGAGCTGGTGAGCTCGTCGAAGGAGAACTGGCCCTCCAGGTGGTGCATGCCCGCGGCCAGCAGCGACTCGCCGTGCAGCGCGCACCACATGCCCACCGTGCCGTACCGGCCGGTCTCGGCCAGTTCGGCGTGCGCGAAGTCGAGGTCGACCTCGTCGGCGGTCAGGTCCACGTCGGCGAAGATCACCCCACCGCAGCCGGGGTGTTCGAGCACCTGCGCACCCCAGCCGGCCTGCGCGCCGGCGTAGAACCGCTCCCGGGTGCGGAAGCCGAGCAGGGTCAGGAACCCGATCAGCGGCGCGAAGGCGGCCCGGGACGAGCGGAAGGTGTGGTGATCGTTGTTGCCCCAGCCCAGGCCCAGCCGGTCCTGTCGGGCGTGCTGCAGCGTGCCGGCGGTGTTGTGCCGTTGCCAGTACGCGCGCTCCTGCTGCAGGAAGTAGGACGCCGCCAGGTCCGCTCCGACCAGTTCGACCGCAGCCCGGGCCGCGGGTAGCTGGGCCCGCACCCCGGCGGCGCCGGTCAGCGTGCGGGGCCGCTCGGCCAGCAGCTGCCAGGCCTGGCCGGCGGCGACGGCCTGCTCGGCGGAGAAGGTCTGCGGGCTGGTGCCGGCCCGCCACGAGCGCCGTTCCACGGCGACCAGCACGACCTGGTTCTGCTCGCTCAGCACCACCCGGCGGTAGCCGGCCAGCGGGGAGCCCATCAGTCGGCCGGCGCTGCGGCCGGTGCCGCGGGCGTAGCTGGTGGCGGCGCTGGCGACGTCGTCGACCCGCAGCGCCAGCTCGTAGTGCTCGGCCGGCAGCACGGCCGGCAGCTGGGCACCGGGGTGCCGCCACAGGCCGTCCGGTCCGGTTCCGACGAAGCCGACCGCGGCCAGCTCGTCGACCGTGACGGGACCGGCAACGGTGTCGAGCCAGTCCTGCAGCCGGGTGGCGGTCTGGCCGGCCAGCCGGGCCGCGAGGCCGGCCAGCTCCGCGCTCTTGCCGACCGCCTCGTCGACCAACCGGTCGACCAGGGCTTCGGCCTGCGGGTGCAACTGCCAGTCATAGGAGGTCATGACGCCATTCTGGGTGGCCCGGCAGCCAAGCACCAAAGTGAGCAGTACGAATTCTTCTGACCATCAACGTAAGAAGACCTGATGGTCGCCGATCGGCGCCGCCGATGCCGGACGACCACTGCACTTTCACAAGTGAACTGCTATCGGAAATGCCTGTGCCAACAAGTGCAGTTGACTAGGCTGGCGTCATGACGCGTCGAGGCTTCGGGCAGTACTGCGGACTCGCCCGCGCACTCGAACTCATCGGCGAGCGCTGGACGTTGCTGGTCATTCGTGAGCTACTGGTCCGACCGGCCCGTTACACCGACCTGGTCGAGGACCTGCCCGGCATTCCCACGAACCTGCTCTCCACCCGGCTCAAGGAGCTCGAGGAGGCCGGCATCGTGGAGCGGCGGGTCGCACGCGCCCCGCAGCGTGGCGTCGTCTATGCCCTCACGCCAGCCGGCGAGGGTTTGGAGCCGACGGTGTTGACCCTCGCGCGGTGGGGCCACACGCAGCTCGGCGCGCAGCAGCCGGGCGAGTTCGTGCCACCGTCCTCGCTGGCCCTGGCCCTGCGAGCCAGATTCCGACCCGACGCCGTGCCGGGATTGGCGGCTTCCTGGGAGATCCGCAGCGCCGGCGTGGTGTTGCACGCGGCGGTCTCCGACGGGCAGATCGTGACCGGCATGGGGCCGGCGCCGAGCAAGCCCGACCTGGTCATCACGATTCCAGCCGACGAGGTGCCCACCTTCCGGGCGATTCTCCAGGCCGCCGCCGACGGCGAGGTGGAGATCACCGGACAGGTCGAGCTGCTGGAGGCCTTCCTCAGCGCGTTCACGCCTGCCGCTCCGGTTCCGACGGCGCCCCGCTGAACAACCGGCGCCGAGTGGCAAGCATAAGCTCTGCTGATGCTCGCCCCGCACCAGCTGCGCACCCTGCGCACCGTGCTCGCCACCGGCTCGTACGCCGCCGCGGCCGCCGAGCTGCGCTACACCCCGTCCGCGGTCTCCCAGCAGATGTCGGCGCTGGAGCGGGCCACCGGGCTGCTGCTGTTCGAGCGCAGCGCGCACAGCATCCGGCCGACCCCGCACGCCCATTTGCTGGCCGAGCGGGCGGCTGAGGTGCTGGCCCTGCTGGACGGCCTGGACCGGGAGGTGGCCGCCATCGCCCGCGGTGAGACCGGCCAGCTGCGGATCGGCAGCTTTCCGACCGCCTCGGCCCGGCTGCTGCCGGCTGCCCTGGCCGCGCTGCGGCTGGACCGGCCGGGCGTCGAGGTCGAGGTGGACGAGGGAGAGCTGGCCGACCTGCTGCCCCGACTGCTGTCCGGTGAGCTGGACCTGGCACTGGCCTATCGCTACGACACCGTGCCGGCTGGCTGGCCGGCCCGGCTGGTCGAGACGGTGCTGCTGCGCGAGCCGTTGTCACTGCTGCTACCGGCCGGCCACCGGCTGGCCGGCACCGGGCCGCTGCGGCTGGCGGCACTGGCCGACGAGCGCTGGGTGGCACCGCTGGCCGACTCCCCCGGCGCGCTGAACCTGGACCGGCTGGCCGCCCGGGCCGGCTTCGTACCTCGGATCAGCTTTCGCAGCAACGACTACTCGGTGGTCCGCGGCCTGGTCGCGGCCGGTCTAGGCGTGGCCCTGGTGCCGGGACTGGGAATCAGCGAGACCGCCGGGGTGCTGCCCACCCCGCTG
>JAVEEO010000355.1 GCA_030840415.1 Pseudonocardiales bacterium
CCCGACGCCCGACCCGCGCTACGAGCAGATCACCCGGGAGTACGGACTGCTGGCCCGCCAGCAGCTGACCTGCGGCCAGCACGTGCACGTCGACGTCGAGTCCCGGGCCGAGGGCGTCGGGGTGCTGGACCGGCTGCGCGGCTGGCTGCCGGTACTCACCGCGCTGTCGGGGAACTCGCCGTTCTGGCAGGGCGAGGACAGCGGGTACCAGAGCTTCCGCACTGTGCTCTGGGGCCGCTGGCCGACCGCCGGACCGACCGCCGTCTTCGGCGACGAGGCCGGTTACGACGCGGCGGTCGCCGAGCTGGTCGAATCCGGAACCACCCTCGACGACGGGATGGTCTACTTCGACGCCCGGCTGTCGGCGCGATACCCGACCGTGGAGATCCGGGTCGCCGACGTGTGCACCGACGTCCGGGACGCGGTGCTGCTCGCCGCGCTGGCCCGGGCCCTGGTCGACACCGCAGCCGAACGCTGGCGCTCCGGCGAACCGGCCGCGCCGACCAGTGTCACCCTGCTGCGCGCCGCGTCCTGGCGGGCCGCGCGCTCGGGGCTGTCCGGTGACCTGGTCGATCCGCGCACCGGCAAGCCCGTCCCGGCCTGGCAGTTGGTGCACGAGCTGGTCGAGCTGCTCGGTCCGGCCTTGCGGCGCTGCGGCGACGAGCAACTGGTGGCGGCGGGCCTGGCCCGGTTGCGCGCGCACGGCACCGGTGCCGACCGGCAGCGGAACTCGTTCGCGGCACGGGCAAGCCTGACCGACGTGGTCGCCGACGCCGCCGTTCGTACCCTGGAGAGCTGAGCGTGCCCGCTGGCTACCCTGGGCTGGTGGCGAGAGGGCAACGGGCTATCTGGACGGGACGGACCGGCGTGCTGACCAGCGCCGCGATGGTGCTGGCTTCGGTGCTGCTGGCCGGCTGCTCCAGCGAGCGGGTGCCCGGTAGAGGGTCGACACCGGTGGCGGCTTCGGCGACCCCGGCCTCGGCCTCGGCGAGCACGCCGGCCGTGGTCAGCTTCGCCGGCCTCACCCTGAGTGGCGCGGCCGACCTGAGCGCCAAGCCCCGGCTGACCGCCAGGCCGGCGGCGGCGGTGCAGGCGTTGCAGGTCAAAGACGTGGTGACCGGCTCGGGCGCCGCCGCGACGCCGAGCGCCACCGTCACGGTTCAGTACGTCGGGATCCGCTACGCCGACGGCAGGCAGTTCGTCGCGTCCTGGGACCACGGCGGCGTGACCAGCTTCTCGCTGCGTTCGGTGGTGCCGGGCCTGGCGCGCGGCATCGGCGGTGGCGCCGGAACCGAGCCGATGCGGGTGGGTGGCCGGCGGATCGTGATCGTGCCGGCCGCCCTGGGCTACGGACGGGCCGGCACCCCGGACCGCAGCGTCCCACCCAACGCGCCGATCGCCTTCGTCGTCGATCTGATAGCGGTCGGCTAGACCCCGGCACGACGGCAGGCTGTCGATCGCCTGACGCGCCGACGGCCACCGCCGGGGCCGCCGCCGCACAAGATCACCCAGCGGCTACCCCGGCGGAACCTGCTCGTCATCTCCGGCTGGTCGACTTGTCCGCAAGCGGGGGTGCAACCGACCGAGAGGCTGAAGGGCTTGGCTGCCATGGAGGACCAGAACTTCGACACCGCGGTGACAGCGATGGCGCGTCAACAGGCGCTGCGGCTTCGCGAGCTCGGCTTCGGCACCGCCGCCGCCGAGGTGGAATCACTGCTGAGCACCGCCGGCCCGGCAACCGAGGACGGCTAGGCCGTCTTGCCCTTCCTGGTGGTAGCGGCGTCGAGCACCAGCGAGCTGCCGATCGCGGTCAGCCAGACGTCCTTGGCGAAACCCGTGCCGGCCAGCGTCGGCAACATCCGCTCGTCGTGCAGGCCCGGGGTCTTGGCGTACATGCCGAGCAGCGTGAAGGAGTAGCCGGTCAGCAGCAGGCCCGAGAGCCGGGCGCCGACCAGCGGCAGCAGCAGCAGGCTGCCGACCGTGATCTCGATGATCGCCAGCGTCTTGAGCAGTACCGCCGGCGGAATGGCCTTTGCCGCCGGGTAGGTTCCGCAGAATACGGCGTGCACGCCCTGGGCGAAACTGGGATCGCCCTTGAGCTTCACCTGACCGGAGTGCAGGATCAGCGATCCGGCGGCCACCCGGCCGGGGGCGCGTCGTATCTTGGCGGCTGAGAACAAGGCAGGCTCCTGAAAGAGTCGGGGACGTCGAATCGCCTCAGCGTGCCACGCTCGGCCAGGACGGTTTATCGGCTTATTGCCCAGCCATCCCGCGGCCCGGGCCAGCCGGACGTGCGGCATGCTGTGGCTATCCGTACTACAGGAGGCGCGAAACAGTGGCTGTCCGCTCAACCGAGATCCAACTGGTCGCCCGTCCGCGCGGCGAGCCGGTCGAGTCCGACTTCAGGACGGTGCAGACCGAGGTGGCCGACCCGGGCCCCGGCCAGGTGCTGGTGCGCAACGTGGTGATGTCGGTGGACCCCTACATGCGCGGGCGGATGGACGACCTGCCCTCCTACGCACCGCCCTGGCAGCTCGACCGGCCGGCCGACGGGGCGGCGGTGGGTGAGGTCGTCGCCTCCGAGGTCGCTGACCTGGGGGTCGGCTGCCTGGTGGTGCACCCGTTCGGCTGGCGCGAGTACGCCCTGGTGCCGGCCCGCCATGCCGAGCGGGTCGAGCCGGTGGCGGGGCTGTCGTCCTCGAGCTACCTCGGCGTGCTCGGCATGCCCGGCCTGACCGCCTACGCCGGGCTGTTCGAGGTTGCCGGGTTCCGGGCCGGCGAGGCGGTGTTCGTGTCGGGCGCAGCCGGTGCGGTGGGTAGCCTGGTCGGCCAGTTCGCCCGGCTGCGCGGTGCCTCCCGGGTGGTGGGCAGCGCCGGATCGCCGGCCAAACTGCGGTACCTGACCGAGGAACTCGGCTTCGACGCGGCCTTCGACTACCACGACGCGCCGGTTCGGCAGTTGCTGCGCAAGGCGGCGCCCGACGGCATCGACGTGTACTTCGACAATGTCGCCGGCGAGCACCTCGAGGCCGCGCTGGACTCGCTGAAGCTGCACGGCAGGGCCGCGCTGTGCGGTGCCATCTCGCTCTACAACAGCACCGAGCGGCCGGTGGGTCCGGCCAACCTGGCGCTGGCGATCGGCAAGCGGCTCACCCTGCGCGGGTTCCTGGTCAGCGACCACGAGCACTTGCGCGGCGAGTTCCGCCAGGCTGTCACCGAGTGGTTGACAGCAGGTCAGCTGGTCGTCCGGGAGACGGTCGTGACCGGGCTCGACCAGGCGGTGCCGGCCTTCATCGGCATGCTGCGGGGAGCCAACACCGGCAAGATGGTCGTCCGATTGGCTCCGGACCCGATGTGAGTGGTCCGGACGGCGCGACGGTGAGCACAATCGACATCCGCCTCGGTGCGTCGATCCGAACCCCTGTCATGCCAGTCAGGAGCCTGCACATGAAGTCTTCCGTCGCACACCGAACCGATTTTCCGTTGACCGCCGCCGATCGTTGTGACCGCTGTTCGGCCCGCGCCATGGTCGTCACCGTCATGCGCAACGGCGGCACGCTGCTGTGGTGCGCGCACCACTACGCGCTGAACGAGACGGCGCTGCGGGCCGGCGAGGCCGTGGTGGTGCGCGACGAGCGGGCTTCGCGCTGAACCCTGCGCTGAACCCTGTCAGGTCGCCGGGTGCGGGGCCGCGACGCTGAGCGGCGGGTCGGCCGCGCGCACCACCACCACCGGGCAGGGCGCTTCCCGCACGCAGTACTCGGCGACCGAACCGAGCAGCATGCCCGGAAACGCGGCCCGGCCCCGGGCTCCGACCACCAGCAGCGTGGCCCCGTCGGACTGGGTCAGCAGGGCAGGGCCGGCCGGGCCTTCCACGACGTGCCTGGTCACGGTGACGGCCGCCGCGGCCTGCGGGTTCTCGGCCAGCACGCCCTCGATCACCTCGTCGAGCACCGTGCCGGTCTCGCCGGCCAGGTCCACTCCCGGCGGGATCCGGGTCAGGTAGTTGGGCCAGCGCCAGCTCGACACCGCGCGCAGCTCGGCACCGGTCAGTGCCGCCTGGCTCAGTGCCCAGCGCACCGCGTCCCGGCTGGTCTCCGAGCCGTCGACGCCGACCACGATCACCGCCGCCGGGCTCGTCATGGCAGATCCCGCCGGTTGCGCTCGGCGGCGGGCTGCTCGACCGGCTTCGGCTCGATCCGCAGCGGGTTGACCCGGCGCCACAGCAGGAACAGCAGGCCCAGCGCCAGCATGCCGAGGCCCAGCCACAGGTTGATGTTGATCCCGCTGGCCTTCTCCCGCGCCGAGTCGGAGGTGAAGAAGCCGGCGATGGTGAGCATCAGCCCGTACAGGGTGAACAGACCACCGATCAGCAGCCTGATATCGAAGAGCTTGGCCGCCGCGGACTGCGGCATGTCCGCCTCGGACGGGCCGCTGGCCCTGGAGGCTGACGTCGCACCGGAAGAAGGATCTGACATGGCTGCCTCTCAGGCGAAGATGATGGACAGGACGATGACGATGCCGATCGAGACGGTGGCCAGCAGCTTCGGCGAGGCCCACCAGGCCGGCTTGGGCACCGAGTCCGGATCGGGCGCGTTCGGGTCGTGGACCCCCCACACCAGGCCGGCCAGCTCGGCCACCGGTTTCGGCCGGGTGACCATGGTGACCGCAACCGTGACCACCAGGTCGGCGACGAAGGCGGTGATGGCGCCGTAGAAGTTCAGCATCTGCGCGTTGATCATCGAGTGGCTGGGATCGAAGACCTGGTCCTTGTAGAAGTAGGCGATGTGGTAGCCGGCGAAGTGCATCACGCCGGCGCCCAGGGTGCCGGCCACCAGGCCGAAGAAGCCGGCCCACGGCGTGGTCCGCTTCCAGAACATGGCCAGGATGAAGGTGGCGAACAGCGGCGCGTTGAAGAACGAGAACAGCAACTGGATGTAGTTCATGATGTTGCTGTAGCCGGAGGCGATGAACGCGGTGCCGATCCCGATCAGGATGCCGGCCACGGTCACCGCCCGGCCGACGTTCAGGTAGTACCGGTCCCGGCGGCCCCTCCTGATGTAGGTCTGCCAGATGTCGTAGGTGAAAACGGTGTTGAACGAGCTGACGTTGGCCGCCATGCCCGCCATGAACGCGGCCAGCAGGCCGGCCAGCGCCACGCCGAGCGCGCCGTTGGGCAGGAACCTGCCCATCAGTATCGGGATGGCGTCGTTGTAGGAGGCTCCCTTGGGCGTGCCCAGCTTGGGGATGACGGCCAGCGCGATCAGGCCGGGGATGATGGTCAGGGCGGGGATGAAGATCTTCGGGTACGCCCCGATCAGCGGAGTGCGCTGCGCCGCCGACATGTTCTTGGCCGACAGGGCACGCTGCACCTCGGCGAAGTTCGTCGTCCAATAGCCGAACGAGAGCACAAAGCCGAGTCCCATCACCATCGCGATCCAGTCACCGCCGATGGGGTTCGTCACGTGCCCGGGCGCGAGTCCCTGCCACGCGTGCAGGCCGAGTTCCCCCAGCTTGGAATGCCGCACCTTCTCCTTCAGGCCCTCGACACCACCCATGTCGTGCAGGGCGACGAGCATCAGCGGCAGCAGGCTCGCGACGATGATGAAGAACTGGAGCACCTCGTTGTAGATCGCCGACGTGAGGCCGCCGAGCGTGATGTAGGCGAGCACGATCGCGGCCGCCACGAAGATCGCGACGGTGAGCGACCAACCGAGCATCAGGTGCAGCACGAGCGCGAGCGCGAACAGGTTCACACCGGAGATGAGGACGGTGGCGACGGCGAACGACGCCGAGTTCCACGCGTGCGCGAACTCACCGAAGCGCAGGCGCAGGTACTCGGGCACGCTGCGCACCTTCGCGCCGTAGTAGAAGGGCATCATCACGAGCCCGAGGAAGACCATCGCCGGCACCGCGCCGATCCAGTAGAAGTGCACGGTCGCGACGCCGTACTGCGCGCCGTTGGCGGCCATGCCGAGGATCTCGAGCGCGCCGAGGTTCGCGGCGATGAACGCGAGCCCCGTGATCCAGGCGGGCAGCGAGCGGCCGCTCAGGAAGAAGTCGATGTCGCTCTTGATCGTGAGCCGCGCCACGAGGCCGATGCCGAGCACCACGGCGAAGTAGATGGCGAGGATGCCGTAGTCGAGGGTGCTGGCGTCGAGCCGCAACATCAGCCCATCACTACCCCCGGTCTCAGTTTCTCAATCGAATCAAGCACGACGTCGGCAACGGCGAGGCCTTTCTCCGCGGGCGGGTGCGCGTCGTTGGGGATGGCGATCACCCGCATGCCGGCGTTGTGCGCGGCGAGCAGGCCGTTGGTGGAGTCCTCGATGGCCGCGCTCTTGGCCGGGTCCACTCCCATGCGCCTCGCCGCCTCGAGGTAGACGTCCGGCGCCGGCTTCCCGCGCTCGACCTCCTCGGAGGAGACCGTCGTCTCGAACAGATCCTCGAAGCCGCCCTCCTCCACCACGATGTCGATGATCTCGCGGTTCGAGCTCGTGGCGAGGCCGAGCGGGTAGTGCTCCGCCATCCGCCTCACCGCCTCACGCGCGC
>JAVEEO010000357.1 GCA_030840415.1 Pseudonocardiales bacterium
GCCGGCATCTCCGCGCAGCACCTCGAACAACCAGCCGGGGAGGTCGGCGCGATGCCCGGCTTCGCGGATCCGCAGAAGCTTCCCTGGCTGCACTCGATGGAATTGCTCGGTACCAACAACCCCACGCTGACGAGCCCGACCCTGCGTGGTCACCACAAGTCCGCCTATCTGAAGAAGCGCTTCACGCCGGAGCAGATCTCGGCCATCTACCAGAACCTGACCCTTACGGATGTGGAGAATCCGCAGTCGATGGTCGTGCTGCTGTCCTACGGCGGTCAGATCAACACGCGCCGCGCCGACGAGACTGCCGCCGCCCAGCGCTCCTCCATCTTCAAGGGCCTGTTCCAGAGCTTCTGGGACGGCGCCGAGAACGACGAACCCAACATCCAGTGGACGCGCGATGTATTCGGTCAGGTGTTCCAGCAGTCGGGTGGTTACCCCGTCCCCGGGCCGGCCACAGACGGCTGCTACATCAACTACCCGGATGCCGACATCCGTGACCCCCGGCAGAATCGCTCGGGGGTGCCGTGGTCCACGCTCTACTACGGGCAGAACTACCCAAGGCTGCAGCGGATCAAGCAGGCCTACGACCCGCTGAACGTCTTTCACCACTCCCAGTCCATCGAACTCCCGACCGCGCACTCCTGATCGCAGATGAACTCACCAGCGACAGACGTCACTTCCGCGGGACTCCTCGCACCGTCCGGGCAGCCGGTCAGGTCCCGCGGGGCCGCCTTTGCCCTGCTCGCCGCCGTGCAGCTGGTCGTCATCCTGGCGATGAGCATGTTGTCGGTGTGCCTGACCCGGATCCGGTCCGACTTCCATGCCTCCGACGAGCTGCTCGCGCTCGTCACAGCGGCCTATGCGATGTCGTTCAGCGGCCTGCTGCTCCTCGGTGGCAGGCAGGCCGATTCCGGCAACCCGCGCCGTTGGGTCGAGCGAGGCGTCCTGCTGTTCGCGGTCGGCTCGCTGATCTGCATGGTCGCGCCGTCGATGGCAGTGTTGCTCGTCGGCCGGTTCGTCCAGGGTGCCGCATCCGCGCTGGCGGTGCCGGCCGCCATGGCACTGGTCCATGCGCTCTACCCGGAGCCCGAACGGCATTCGCGGGCCATGGCCGTCTGGGGCGTGTTGACGGGGCTGGGAGGCATTCTGGGCCTGCTGTACGGCGGAGTGGTGTCGGACTCGCTGTCCTGGCGGTGGACGTTCACCCTGCCGCTCCTCGTCTCGGCGATCGTCCTGGGGATGTCCCGGCGCACCCTGCCGCTACCGGTCCGAACGGACTCCACTCCGCTGGATCTGGTGGGTGCGGTGACGGCGACCGTCGCGCTCGCATCCCTGAGCTACGGCCTGGTGATCGCACCCATCGAGGGCTGGACGAGCCCGCAGGTGCTGGTTTCTATCGTGCTGGGTTGTGTGAGCGCGATCGCGTTCGTCGCCTGGGAGAAGCGGACGGCCGACCCGCTGCTGCCGCCGGAGCTGGTGAAGTCGGGTTCGCGGGTGGTCGCGCTCGTGGCGGTATTCCTCGCGGCGGCCTCGATCACCACCATCTTCTACATGCTGTCGCTGTACTTCCAGGACGTCTTCGGCTGGAACCCGCTGCAGACCTCGTTCGGCTTCCTGCCGATCGGCATAGGCCTGTTGGCGACCAGCCTGTCCGTCGGCCGGTTGATGAGCGCGCAGGGGCCGCGCCGGGTCCTCGTCCTCGGGCTGCTCATCGCCGCGTTGGGCCTGTGGCTCATCGGTGGCATCGGCCCGGACTCGCGATACCTGGGAACCCTGCTGGTGGGGCTGGCTGTCTTCCCGGTGGGTGCTGCCCTGACCTTCTCGGCGGCAACCGTGCTCGGAATGCGGGACAGCCAGGCATCCGAGGCCGGCCGCGTCGGCGGTGTCATCAGCGCGGCGATGGAGGCCGGCCCGACCCTCGGATTGTCGATTCTGGTCTCGCTGGCAGCGGTGGTCTCCGGTCACCAGCACGGCGTCGATGCGCCGGCGGCGATGGCCAGCGGGTTCTCCGTGGGCCTGCGGGTGGCCGCGGTGGTGCTGGCGGTGGCATCGATCGGCGTCCTGACCTGGAGTCGCAGATCCGCGAGCGGGGCGGCCAGCAGGTCGGCCTAGTAGGCGAGGAGTGATCCTCTGGCAAGCGCAGCACACCATTCATCGCACAGTGAGGAAAGCACGTGTCCAATCGCGCGAAGCGCTTTGACGGCAAGGTAGTTCTGGTGACCGGGGCAGGCTCCGGCATCGGCAGGGGATCGGCGCTGGCGTTCGCCGCCGAGGGAGCGTCCGTGGTTGCCGTCGGTACGACCAAGTCCGCACTGGACGAGACCGTCGAACTGATCGGGCGCCAGGGCGGCACCGGCGCGGCGGTGGCCGCCGACGTGTCCTCGCCCGACGAGGTCGCCGAGGCGGTCGCGTTCGCCATCGGCGAGTTCGGCGGACTGCACATCGCGCACAACAACGCCGGCTTCTTCCCCAAGCCGGCGCCATTGGCCGATCTGCCGTTCGAGACCTGGACCAAGGCGGTGGCGGTCAACCTGACCGGCGTGATGCTCTGCATGCAACAGGAGATCAGGCACATGCGCGACAACGGTGGCGGCGTCATCGTCAACACCTCGTCGAACATCGGTGCACACGGGCGCCGCCCGGGTGTCGCGGCGTACGCGGCAGTCAAAGCCGGCGTCAGCACGCTGACGGCAGGAGCCGCGCTCGACCACATCGGCCAGGGCATCCGGATCAATGCGGTCAGCCCGGGCGCTACCGCCACCCGCATGTCACTGCGGCCCAACGAGAGTGAGGCCGACCGGGCTGAGCGGTTGAAGTCCTCGGTTCCCCTCGGACGGGTGGGCGAGGTCGCGGAGGTCGTCGACGCGGTCCTCTGGCTCGCTTCCGAGGAGTCGAGTTTCGTGGTCGGTCAGGATGTGGTGGCCGACGGCGGGGTAACCGCCTGACTGTCCGGCCGGGGGGCGTGGGTCCGGAGGTCGCTGTGCCGCGAGTCACGCCAGCTAAGTTGAGTGGAACAGACTCAAGTCTTGAGTCGTTGAACAGCACGCCGGCTCGGAGCGCCGGCCACTGACCAACGACCAAGGGGGTAGACAGAGGACATGGACCTCACCACCCGAAGCCAGCAGGCCGTCTCCACGGCCGTGCGGTCGGCCGCCGACAAGGGCAACCCGGCCGTCGAACCTGCCCACCTCGCGGCCGCCCTGCTCGGTGACGAGCAGGGCCTGGCCCGCCCGATGGTGCAAGCGGTCGGGGTGGACCCGGCGACCCTCACCCGCGAGATCGGCTCGCTGCTGAGCGCACTGCCGGCCGCCGCCGGATCGACGGTGTCGGCGCCGCAGCCCTCCCGCAACCTGCTCAACGTGCTGGCCGCCGCCGAGCGGATCGCCAAGGACGCCACCGACGAGTACGTCTCCGGTGAGCACCTGCTGATCGCGCTGGCCGAGGTGCCGTCCGAGGTCGCGACCACGCTGAACCGGCTGGGCGTCACCCCGGCCGCACTGCGCGCCGCGCTGACCCAGGTGCGCGGCTCGACCCGGGTCACCAGCCCGGACCCCGAAGGCACCTACCAGGCGCTGGAGAAGTACGGCGTCGACCTGACCGCCGCCGCCCGGGAGGGCAAGCTCGACCCCGTGATCGGCCGTGACTCCGAGATTCGCCGGGTCATCCAGGTGCTGTCGCGGCGCACCAAGAACAACCCGGTGCTGATCGGCGAGCCCGGCGTCGGCAAGACCGCCGTCGTCGAGGGCCTGGCCCAGCGGATCGTGGCCGGCGATGTGCCGGAGTCCCTGCAGGGCAAGCGGTTGGTGTCGCTGGACCTCGGCGCGATGGTCGCCGGCGCCAAGTACCGCGGCGAGTTCGAGGAACGGCTGAAGGCGGTCCTGACCGAGATCAAGGACTCGGCCGGGCAGGTGCTCACCTTCATCGACGAGCTGCACACCGTCGTCGGCGCCGGTGCCACCGGCGAAGGCGCGATGGACGCCGGCAACATGCTCAAGCCGATGCTGGCCCGCGGCGAGCTGCACATGGTCGGCGCGACCACCCTGGACGAGTTCCGCGAGCACATCGAGAAGGACCCGGCCCTGGAGCGCCGGTTCCAGCAGGTGCTGGTCGGCGAGCCGTCCGTCGAGGACACCATCGGCATCCTGCGCGGCCTGGCCGGGCGGTACGAGGCGCACCACAAGGTGCAGATCTCCGACAGTGCCCTGGTCGCCGCGGCAACCCTGTCCGACCGCTACATCACCTCCCGGTTCCTGCCCGACAAGGCCATCGACCTGATCGACGAGGCCGCGTCCCGGCTGCGGATGGAGATCGACTCCCGGCCGGTCGAGATCGACGAGCTGCAGCGCTCGGTCGACCGGCTGAAGATGGAGGAGCTGGCGCTGTCCCGCGAGGCGGACGCCTCCAGCCAGGAGCGGCTCGGAAGACTGCGGGCCGATCTGGCTGACCGCGAGGAGGAGTTGCGCGCCCTCGAAGCCCGCTG
>JAVEEO010000407.1 GCA_030840415.1 Pseudonocardiales bacterium
CGAATCGACATTTGGACGTTCCGCAGTGGTATTGGTGGCTAGCGTGACCGATCGATGGCTCTGTCGTTGACTCTCCAGGGCGCGGGTGCACGGCAGGCGCGTTAGTATGGTGCTTTTCCGGACGTTCAGGGCGCGGCAGAGGAGGAGTCGATGGGTCTTCGGCGGATTGCCGGCATCGCCGTCGCGGCGGCCGTGGTCTCCGGCGCGGGCCTGCTGTTGTCCAGTCCCACCCAGGCGGCGACTTCCCCGATTCCGATCACTCTCGAATCAACCGGCATGTCCTCGGCCAGTTGTCCGCTCCCGGTGAACGGCTCGCTCGCTGTGGCACCCAACGCGGCAGTGCAGTTCAAGCAAGGCAAGCTCGTCCCGGGTTCGACCACTGAGAGCCTGACGATCACGCCGGCCCCCAATTCCACTGATCCCACCAGCAAGGTGACCATCGCACCGATCCCCGCAGCGGGCACGACTCCCATCACCTTCACAAGGACCGCGACGTACAGCCTCAGTTGGCAGTTCAAAGCTGTGGACCTGCTGGGACTGGTCGTGGCGAAGGCCTCGCAGCACGGCAAGCTCGAGATCGCCTCCGGAGGGTGCGCGATAGCAGTGCAGCTGCCGGTGCCGAGCGTGTCGGCCTCCGCCGTGCCGAGCCCGATCACCAGCGCGATCAACGGGACCATCGGCGGCGTGGTGAGCAGCGTCAACTCCGCGGTCGGGCCGGTCAACAGCGCGCTGCCCTCGATCCCCGCGGTGCCGGGCGTGCCCGGGCTGCCGAGCGTGCCGGGCCTGCCCGGCGGTGGCAGCTCGCCGGGCACCACCTCCACCCCGGGGGCGAACGCGCCCGGCACCAGCTACAAGCCCACCGGGCCGACGGTCGCCGACCGCACCGTCCCGAAGGGTTACGGCAGCGGCAGCGGACAGGGCGGGGTCTACGTCCCGGTCACCGGCAATTCGATCGTCGCCGGCGGCGGCCAGCAGCCGGCCACCGGCAGCGGTGCCGGCCAGGCCGCCAACCCGTCCTCGGCCGCTTCCAAGGTCAAGTCCGGGGGCTCGCCGCGCACCGTGGAGCTGGCCTCGAACCGGCCCCGGTCAGCACTCGGGGCGTTGCCAACACTGGCGGTGATCCTGGCGATCCTCGCGCTGTCGGGGGCCACGGCGTACTACGCCCGCACCTTCCTGCTGCAGCCGACCGCTGCCCAGGCCACACCGGGGCGGGAGCCGTCCGGGCGGACCCAGAACTGAACATCACATTCTGGGCATGCCCTGCAGACAGGGGTGTCGGGATTGTGTCAAGAATGTGTACTGTCGCGGCCAAGCTGATCTTCGACGGCCACCGTCGGGCTCGGCTCGACACTTCAAGGTTCCACGGGGGACACCATGCGCACCATCCTGACCAGCACCGTCGCCGCCTGCGTGGCGGCAGCACTGCTGGCACCGGCCACCGCCGACGCCGCGCCGCGGCCCAGCCTCAAGATTGCGCACAGCAGCAGCGCGTTCTACCAGTACGACGGCAGCGTCACGGGCACCGGCCCGACCTACGACGCGGTGTCGGTCCCGGTCCAGCTGCACAACTGCCCGGCCGGCAATTACGTGCTCTGGATGACCCTGGTCCAGGACGGGGTCAGCTACGACGTGGCGTCCACGGCTCTGGGGGTTGGCGAGTTCAGCTGCAGCGCCACTAACAAGTCTCCGCAGCTCGGGCTGGGCTTCTACGGCAACGGCCTGCACCCGGGGCTGGCCACCGTCACCGCCACCGCGTACCGGCAGGTGGACGGGATGCCGGTCCTGGCCGAGGCCAGCGCCACGGTCCGGATCCCGGACGGGGTCAACAACCCGGCCTGAGGCGCTGACCCGCCGATTTCCTTCGTCGGACGCCAGCCGGTAGCCTGGGCAGGTTGCTGCCTGGGCTGAACGTCTGGTGTTCGATGCCCACCGGTTCCCGCGCGACGCGGGCGCCGGACAGGCCGCGGCACCCTCCTGCCACGGAACGTCCGTGGCCGCAAAGTCCACAGGAGGCTGGGTCACTCCCATGCGCCAATACGAAGTAATGGTCATTCTCGACCCCGAACTGGACGAACGCACCATCGCGCCGTCCCTGGACACCTTCCTGTCCGTCATCAAGAAGGACGGCGGCACCGTGGAGAAGGTCGACGTCTGGGGCCGGCGCCGGCTGGCGTTCGAGATCAACAAGAAGGCCGAGGGCATCTACGCGGTCATCGACATCAGCGCGGAGCCCGCGTCGGTGATCGAGTTGGACCGTCAGCTGAACCTCAACGAGTCGGTGCTGCGCACCAAGGTGCTGCGGCCGACCCCGCAGAAGGCCAAGTCCAAGAAGGCTCAGGACAAGGCCCAGGCGAAGCGGGCCGAGAAGAAGTCAGCCTGATGGCCGGCGAAACCGTCATCACCGTCGTGGGCAACCTGACGGCCGACCCGGAGTTGCGGTTCACCCCGTCCGGTGCCGCGGTCGCCTCGTTCACGGTCGCCTCCACCCCGCGCAACTTCGACCGCCAGTCGAACGAGTGGAAGGACGGCGAGGCGCTGTTCCTGCGCTGCTCGATCTGGCGCCAGGCGGCCGAGAACGTCGCCGAGTCCCTGCAGCGCGGCATGCGCGTGGTGGTGACCGGCCGGCTCAAGCAGCGTTCGTTCGAGACCCGCGAGGGCGAGAAGCGCACCGTCATCGAACTCGACGTCGATGAGGTGGGCCCGTCGCTGCGCTACGCCACCGCCAAGGTCAACCGCACTCAGCGCGGTTCGTCCGGGGGTGGCTTCGGTGCCGACAACTCCGGCGGCTCGGCTCCGGCCGACGACCCGTGGGCGTCCTCCGGGCCGGCCTCGTCCGGCGGCGGCTTCTCCGACGAACCGCCCTTCTAACCTTTCTTCCTGATCCAGACTGATCCAAGACGGAGTTTCCAGATGGCCAAGCCACCGTTACGCAAGCCCAAGAAGAAGTCGAACCCGCTCAAGACCTCGCGGATCGAGGCGATCGACTACAAGGACACCGCCCTGCTGCGCAAGTTCATCTCCGACCGGGGCAAGATCCGGGCCCGCCGGGTGACCGGCGTCAGCACCCAGCAGCAGCGTGAGATCGCCAAGGCGGTCAAGAACGCACGCGAGATGGCGCTGCTGCCCTACACCTCGACCGCGCGCTAAGGCAGGACGGACATGAAGATCATCCTGACTCAGGAGGTACCCGGCCTCGGGGTGCCCGGCGACATCGTCGACGTGGCTGACGGCTATGGCCGCAACTACCTGGTGCCGCGCGGTTCGGCAATCAACTGGAGCAAGGGCGCCGAGAAGCAGATCACCCAGATCCGGCGCGCCCAGAACTCCCGCGAGATCCGCGGCCTGGACCACGCCAACGAGATCAAGGCCCAGCTCGAGGGGCTGGCCGTGACCCTGCGGGCGCGTGCCGGCGACGGTGGCCGGCTGTTCGGCTCGGTGACCCAGGCCGACATCGCCGGCGCCGTCAAGGCGGCCGGTGGCCCCACGGTGGACAAGAAGCGGGTGCACCTGCCCGGACACATCAAGACCACCGGCTCGCACACCGTCACCATCGAGCTGCACCCGGACGTGGTGGCCACCGT
>JAVEEO010000410.1 GCA_030840415.1 Pseudonocardiales bacterium
GTTCCAGTGCCTGCCGGGCCGCGGCCAGTTCCGGCAGGCGCGCCAGCGAGAGCGCGGCCCACAGCGGGCAGCCCAGCTCCTGCCACTCGTCCGCGGCGGCCTGCCATCGGCCCTCGAGCATCAGCGCGAACGGCCGGGCCACCGGCACCGGTGAGGGCCGTCGCCGGCCGGCGACGCTGAGCCACCAGCTCAGCTCGCCGAGGTCCCACGGGAGCGGATGACTGACCGCCTGCACCCAGGCGCGGTCGATCTCGGGCACGATGTCCTGCGTCCGGCCGGCGAGCCAGGCCACCTCGGCCCGGGCCGCCGCGACCGGCACCAGGCGCTGGCTCTCCCGGGTCGGAGTGGCCAGCTCGAGGGCTTCGTCGAGCAGCCGGGCGGCGTCCTCGCCCCGCCGGGCGGCGAGCTGGCCGGCGACCACGGTCACCAGGATCCGGGTGGTCGGCGCCAGTTGGCACTTGCACAGCACTTGCCGGATCACCTCGTCGGCGTCGGGGTAGCGGCCCTGCTCGGCGAGCGAGGACGCCAGCACCGCGCTCATGTAGAGCCGCCAGGAGTCCAGCCCGCGCTCGGTGCTGTGCCTGATGCCGGCTTGCAGGTGCCGGTCGGCCTCGGCCAACTGGCGGTGGCTGAAGGCCTGGCTGCCCAGGTTGGTGTATGCCCGGGCAGCGTGCTCGTGCGCGTCGGCGGCCAGCGCCAGGTCCAGGCTGCGCGCCAGCCGGTGGTTACCGGCCAGGGCGTCGCCGTACATGCTCATCGCGGTGCCGATGTTGTTGAGGGCGTGGATCTCCGGCAGCTGGTCACCGATCCGGCGGGCCAGCTCGATGGCCCGGTTGCCCCAGGACAGTGCGCCGGCCAGGTCGCCGCACAGCATCTCCAGCTGGGACCGGTTGCTGTAGGCCATCGCCAGTTCCGGCCCGTCGCCGAGCGGTTCCAGGGTGGTGACCGCGAGCGCGGCGTACCGGCTGCTCTCGCCATTGCGGCCGAGGAACCAGCACAGCCGCGACAGCCACCGCTGGGCGGACCCGACCGCAAGGGTGTCGCCGATCTGTTCGGACAGCTCCATCGCCGCCTGCCGGGCGCTGTAGGCCTCCAGCAGCTGATCGGTCAGGTAGCACTCGTAGGACAGCGCCGCGAACAGCTGCGCCCGGCCCGCCGCGTCGTCGGGCTCGGCGAACCGCAGTGCCAGCCGGTACTGCTCGGCTGCCTCGCGGTGCGCGCCGAGCCGGGCGGCCCGCGCGGCAGCCCGCGGCGCGTGCAGCAGGACGCAGGCCCGATCGCCGCTGCCGGCGGCGTGGTGGGCCAGCCGCCGGTCGTCGCCGCCGTCGCGGACCCGCAGCACCTCCAGCGCCGCCGCGTGCAGGCCGGTCAGGGCAGCCGGTGTCAGGGTCTGCTCGATGGCCAACCGGGCCAGCTCGTGCCGGAACGCCCAGGCCTGCCCGGAGCCCACCAGCATGCCGCGCCGCACGCACTCGTCCACCGCCGCGGCCGGCTGGCCGGACACCGCCACCAGGACCTCCAGCTCGGCCCGCTGTCCCAGCACCGCGGCCGCCGCCAGCACCTGCCGCGCCCCGGCCGACAGCCGCGACGCCCGGGCCAGCACCGCATCGCGCACCGTGGCCGGCAGGCTCTGCTCGCCGGTGGCAAGCACCTCGCTGACGTAGAAGGCGTTGCCGTCGGTGCTGCGGTGCACCTCCGCGGCGTCCAGCGGCGAGCCGGCCGCCTCCACCAGCCGGGCGACGCCGGCCTCGGTGAGCGGGGGCAGCTGCATCCGCCGGACGCCGGGGGCGGTGGCCAGGTCACCCAACACCACGGTCAGCGGATGGCTGCCGACCACCTCGTCCTCGCGGAAGGTCGCCACCACCAGCAGCGGCATCCCGTCGATCCGCCGGCCCAGGAACCGCAGGATCTCCAGCGTCGCCTCGTCGGCCCAGTGCACGTCCTCGAGCAGCAGCAGGGTCGGGGTCGTCGTCAGCTCCGCACTCAGCCGCCGGAACAGCCGCAGCCGGTTGAGCTCCGCCTCGTCCTCGATCACCGCGCCGAGTTCGGGAACCGCGTCGATCAGCGGGCCGAGGGCGTCGGCGGTGGTCATGTTGTCGCAGCCGCCGCGGCGCACCGCGAGCAGGGTGCCGGCCGCCTCGGCCAGCGCCGCCGCCAGCGACGTCTTGCCGACCCCGGCCTCACCACCGAGGAAGACCAGGCCACCGTGCCCGGCGGCGGCTTGCTCGACAAGCGCGGTCAGGGAGGCCAGCAGGTCGTCGCGTTCGACCAGCACGCACACATTGAACTCCCCGGCACCGGTTCTTGGCACCTGGTTTCGCCCAACCCCGTTGCGAGCCGGTTGCAGGCGGCGGACGAGCCAACCTGTAAGCCGGGTCCTGTGGACGGAGGAGAAGCTCCTCCGAACGGCGACCATCCATCTCGGCCTGCCGTCGCCGGCAGGCTCTAGCGGTCTACCCGCAGGCTCGGGCGAGCAGCCCTCGAACGCCTGCGCAGCCGACCGGCGAACCGGTACGGCCTCTTGACCTTGCTCCGGGTGGGGTTTACCTAGCCATCCCGGTCACCCGGGATGCTGGTGGTCTCTTACACCACCGTTTCACCCTTACCGGGCTGTCCGAGCACGCTCGAACCGTCCGGCGGTCTGTTTTCTGTGGCACTGTCCCGCGGGTCACCCCGGGTTGCCGTTAACAACCACCCTGCCCTGTGGAGCCCGGACTTTCCTCGGCAGCCCGTTGCCAGGCTGACGCGGTCGCCCGGTCGGCTCGTCCACCGCGGGGCAATCCTAACGCCGGCGGGAGACCCGCTGGTACCACCGGACGCCACGAGCGCGCCGAGGCCCGTACTGGAGCTGGCCGGCGCCGTCACTACCGTGGACGGGTGCCCGCCGCCCCCGCTCGCCGCCCAGCCGGATGAGCGTGCAACTGCTGATCGGGCTGGTGCTGATCGCGGTGTGCCTGGGCGCCGCGGTGGCCCGGCCGCTCGGCCTGAGCGAGGCCACCGTCGCGGTGCCGTGCGCCCTGCTCGCGCTGCTCACCGGAGCCGTCGACCTGCCGACCGCCCGGCACGCCGTTGCCGGGCTGGCTCCCACCGTGGCGTTCCTCGCGGCGATCCTGGCCTTCGGGCAGCTGTGCGCCGCCGAGGGGGTGTTCGGCTACCTGGGCAGCGTGACCGCGCGGTTGGGCCGGGGCATGCCGACCCGGCTGCTCGGGCTGGTGGTCGCCCTTGCCGCGCTGGTCACCGCGACCCTCACCCTGGACGCCACCGTGGTGCTGGTGACCCCGGTGGTGCTGGCGACCACCGTCCGGCTGGCGGTGCCGAACCGGCCGCACAGCTACGCCTGCGCGCACCTGGCCAACTCCGGATCGCTGCTGCTGCCGGTGTCGAACCTGACCAACCTGCTGGCCTTCACCGCCAGCGGCCTGAGCTTCGGCACCTTCGCCGCCGCGATGGCGCTGCCCTGGCTGCTGGCCTGCGTGCTGGACTGGGGATCGCTGCGGGTGGCGTTCCGGCGCGACCTGCGGGCCGCACCCGAACGCGAGCTGGGCCTGGCAGCCAGGCCGACCGCCGCGCTGGTGGTGCTGGCGCTGACCGTCGCCGGCTTCGTGGCGACCACCGCGGCCGGCATCGCACCGGCCTGGGCGGCGCTGGCCGGCGTGCTGGCGCTGGCCCTGCCCCGGCTGCGCCGCCGGCAGCTCAGCCTGCCGGGACTGGTGCTGGCGACCAGCCCAGGGTTCTGCGCGTTCGTGCTGAGCCTGGGTGTCCTGGTCGCCGGCCTGCTGCGCAACGGCGCGGAGCAGCCGCTGCGCCGGCTGATCCCGTCCGGAACCGGGCTGCTCGCGCTGCTCGGGCTGGCGCTGCTGGCCGCGGTGCTGGCCAACCTGGTGAACAACCTGCCCACCACGCTGGCCCTGGTGCCGCTGGTGGCCGGGTCACCGCTGGCGGTGCTGGCCGTGCTGGTCGGGGTGAACCTGGGCCCGAACGCCACCTTCCCCGGTTCGCTGGCGACCCTGCTGTGGCGGCGTAACCTGCCGGCCGCCGACCGTCCGAAGGCGCTGGAGTTCCACGCCCTGGGGCTGCTGACCACGCCGGTGATCGTGGCCGCGGTGACCGCGCTGCTGTGGCTGGTGGCCGGGCCGCTCAGCCTGCGTTAGTTCCGCGGGCCGCTCAGCCTGCGCTGAGGTCATCCCTGGCAACAAGGTGCGCGGTGTCGTTGAACGACTGCAGGGACACCGGCCCGTCGGCGTAGTAGTCGATCACGCTGACCGAGGCCGGGGCCAGGAACATCCGGTGCAGCGCCGTGGCCGGGGCGTCCAGGGCCAGCCGCACCAGCACCTTGATCGGCGTCACGTGCGACACCGCGACCACCGTCGTGCCGGCGTGCCGGGACAGGATCCGGTCCCGGGCCCGGCGGACCCGCCGGGTGACCGCCTCGAACGACTCGCCGGACGGCGGCGCCACCGCCGGGTCTGCCAGCCACCGCTGCAGCTCCTCAGGCCAGCGCTGCCGTACCTCGTCGTAGGTGTAGCCGTCCCAGTCGCCGAAGTCGGTCTCGACCAGGCCGTCCTCGACCAGCACCGGCAGCTGCAGCCGGTCGGCGATCCGCTGCGCGGTCTGCCGGGTCCGGCGCAGCGGCGAGCAGACCACGGCGGCCACCGGGCCGAGCTGAGCGACCCGGTCGGCGGCCCGCCGGGCCTGCTGGTCGCCCTCGGCGGTGAGCTCGAGGTCCGAGCGGCCCGCGAACCGCCGGTTCACCGAGAACTCGGTCACTCCGTGCCGGACCAGCAGCAGCCGGGTGGGGGTGGTCTGCGGCGGCACCCAGGCCCCGGTGGACTCGCTCGGCAGCTCGTCCGGGGCCGGCTCGGCGGGTTCGACGACCTGCGCAGCCGGCCGGCCTGCGGCGTCCATCGCCTCGTTGGCGAGCCGGTCGGCGTGGCTGTTGCGGGCCCGCGGGATCCACTCGTAGCTGATCTCGTCGAAGCCGGCGGCCAGTTCGCCGGCCCGCTG
>JAVEEO010000428.1 GCA_030840415.1 Pseudonocardiales bacterium
CTGCCACGGGTTTGGCCACCACCGGTTTGGCCACCGCAGGCCTGGCGTCAGTGGGCTGGTAGGCCGAGCGGTGGCGCACCGCGGCGGCCGTCCGGCCCGCCTCGGCCGCGCTGCCCGCCGGACCGGCAGTGCCGGCAGTGCCGGCCGGATTCCGGTCGGCACTGGCCCGGGCAGCTGTGGCGGCCTGCCGGGCGGCTGGGGTCTGCCGGGCCGGGCCGGGCTTGCGGGGCGGAGCCAGCCGCAGCAGCCGGATCCAGCGGGCGGTGCTGCCCCGCTCGGCGGCCAGCTGCGCCGCCCGGGCCGCACCGGGCTCGTGCCGGGCAAAGGACACCAGCATGCCCAGCACCGCGCAGGTGAGCACCAGCGAGGTGCCGCCGTTGGAGATGAACGGCAGCGGGATGCCGGTGACCGGCAGCAGTGCCGTCACGTAGCCGACGTTGATGAGGGCCTGGCCGGTGATCCAGATGGCCGCGCCGCTGGCCACCAGCCGGACGAAGGGGTCCTGGCTGCGGTGCGCGATCCGGATCGCGGCGTAGCTGAACAGGGCAAACAACCCCAGCACCACCATGCAGCCCAACAGGCCGAGTTCCTCGCCCACCACGGCGAAGACGTAGTCGGTGTTGGCGTTGGGCACCCAGCCGTACTTCGACGTTCCCTGGCCGAGCCCGACGCCGATGATGCCACCGCTGGACAGCGCGTACAGGCCCTGGATGGTGTGGTAGCCGGCACCCTCGGGATCGAGGTTGGGGTGCAGGAACGTGGTCAACCGCTCCAGCCGGTAGGCCTCGGTGACCGCCAGCACCGTCACCGCACCGGCCACCAGCACCAGCAGGCCGGCGAAGTAGCGGTAGGGCAGGCCGACCATCCACAGCAGGCCCAGCAACAGCAGCATGAAGCACAGCGAGGTGCCGAGATCGGGCTCCAGCATCACCAGCGAGATGACCAGCACGAAACCGGGTACCAAGGGGATCAGCACATGCCCGGCCGTGGTCAGCGTCTTCAGGCTCTGCTTGCGGGCCAGCAGATCGGCCCCCCACAGCAGGATCGCGAACTTGGCGAACTCCGAGGGCTGCACGGTCAGCGGGCCGAGCTGGATCCAGCGGTGCGCCCCGTTGACGGTGACGCCGATGCCGGGAATCAGCACGCCGACCAGGGCGATCAGCGCCAGCCCGAGCGCCGGATAGGCCAGCCGCCGGTAGGCCGCCGGCGACATCCGCACCGCCAGCCAGAACACCGGCAGGCTCAGCACGATGAACTGCACCTCGCGGATCAGCTGGGCCCACGGTGCGTCGCCGGTGGTGTGCACCGAGGCCGAGATGGTGGTCGAGGCCGACATCAGCAGGCCGAAGAACAGCAACGCGCCACCGGCGGCCAGCATCAGTTGCATCGACGCGTACGGGCCCTCGAGGTAGCGGCCGGAGGCGCGCACCATCGGGATGCCGCTGACCCGGCTCCGCAACCGGGCGATCATGGTCGCCTCCGCCGCGAGCCGGGGGTGGCAGCGCCGGAGCGGAATCCGATTGGCCGGCAACGGCGAACCGCGATCAGGGGTGCGGGCAGCGCCACGGCACCGGCACCGGCCGGTGACGTCGCGGCGTCCACGACCTCGAGCACCGGCCTATCGTCGGTCCTGGCAGCGCGATCTTCGGGAGGCGTGGCGCGTGTCGCGCCAGCCCGCCGGATTTTGTCGTTCCCGAGCGGGCTTTGCCTGGTACAGCAGCGCGAACCGTCGACCTCGCCGGGTACCGGATCAGCCGTGAGAGATGAATTCCGCATAGAACAAACCCGTTCCGAACGCGACCGCCAGCCCGCTGACGATCCAGAACCGGACGATGGTGGTGGTCTCCTCCCAGCCGCCGAGCTCGAAGTGGTGGTGGAACGGCGCCATCCGGAAGACCCGCTTGCCGGTGCCGGTCCGCAGCCGGGTGTACTTGAACCAGCCGGTCTGGATGACGCTGGACAGCGTCACCACCGCGAACAGGCCGCCGAGCACCACCAGCAGCAGCTCGGTCCGGGACAGGATGGCCAGCCCTGCCATCAGCCCGCCGAGCGCCATCGAACCAGTGTCGCCCATGAAGATCTGCGCGGGTTTGGCATTCCACCAGAGGAATCCGAAGCACGCTCCCATCGCGGCCGCGGCAATCACCGCCAGGTCCTGCGGATCGCGGACCGAGTAGCAGCCTGCCAGCGCCGGGCCGGGGTAACAGGCGCTGCGGAACTGGATGAACGTCACCAGCGTGTAGGCACCCATCACCATCGCCGCGCTGCCGGCCACCAGACCGTCCAGGCCGTCGGTCAGGTTCACCGCGTTGGTGGTGGCGGTGATGATCAGGTACGCCAGCAGCAGGAACCCGATCAACCCGATCGAGATGGCGCCGACGTCACGGACGTAGGACACGTGCCTGGACGCCGGCCGCAGCCCGCGTCCGTTGGGGAAGAACATCGCGCCGGCTCCGAACAGCAGCGCGACCAGCAGTTGGCCGGCGAACTTCGCCCGTGCCCGCAAGCCCAAACTGCGCCGGTGCCGCAGCTTGATGAAGTCGTCGAGAAAGCCCACCCCGCCCGAACCGAGCATCAGGAACAACAGCAGCAGTCCCGAGGCGGTCGGGCCGGAGTCGTGGCGCAGCGAGCCGATCAGGTGCGCCATCAGGTATCCCACGATGGTGGAGCCCATGATCGCCACCCCGCCCATGGTGGGGGTGCCGCGCTTGACCAGGTGGCTCTTCGGGCCGTCGTCGCGGATCTCCTGGCCGAAACCCTTGCTGCGGAAGTACTTCACCACCAGCGGGGTGAACAGGATCGAGGTCATCAGACCGAACAGGGCCGAGATCAGGATGGTTTTCACAGTCGATCACCGCCGCCCGCTGTGTTTCCAGCGTCTCCAGCGCCGTGGGTGCTGCCGAACCGCTCGACGAGTGCCTGCGCCACAACCTCCATCGCTGCCGACCGGGATCCCTTCACCAGCACCACATCGCCTGGCCGCAGCAGCTCATCCAATCGGGCGATCGCCGCGGCCGTGTCCGGCACCCACTCTGACTCACCGTCGAAGGACCCTTCGAGTGCCGCGCCGGTGGCGATCGCGCGCGCCTGCTCCCCCACCGCGATCAGGGCCGAGACGTCCAGCCGGACCGCATGCCGGCCCAGGGCGTCGTGCTGCGCGGTCGCCTCCGGGCCAAGCTCGGCCATGTGGCCCAGCACCGCGACCGACCGGCGGCCCTCGGACATGATCTTCAGCGCCTTCAGCGCTGCCCGCATCGACTCCGGATTGGCGTTGTAGGCGTCGTTGATCACCGTGATGCCGGCTGCCGTCTCGCTGACCTGCATCCGCCAGGCCGAGCGTTCGACCGCATGCGACAGCCCGGCGGCCACCGCCGGCAGTTCCATGCCGCAGGCCAGCGCCAGAGCCGCCGCGATCAGCGCGTTGGAGACCTGGTGTTCACCGCGCAATTGCAACCGGACCCCGGCCCGGCCGGCCGGGCAGATCAGCCGGAAGGCGGCCCGGCCGGCGGAATCCACCGTCACATTCTCGGCCCGCACCTCGGCGTCCGGGTGCTCGCCGGCGGTGACCACCCGGGCCCGGGTGCGGGTGGCCATCGCCGACACCAGCGGATCGTCGGCGTTGAGCACCGCCACCCCGCCCGCGGCGGCCTCGGGCAGCGCCTCCACCAGTTCGCCCTTGGCCAGCGCGATGGTGGCGGCGTCGCCGAACTCCGACAGGTGGGCGCTGCCCACGTTGAGGACGCCGGCCAGCCGGGGTGCCGCGATGCCGGTCAGGTGCCGGATGTGGCCCACTCCGCGCGATGCCGTTTCCAGTACCAGGTACCGGGTGTTCTCGTCGGCGAGCAGCACGGTGTACGGATAGCCGAGCTCGTTGTTGAACGAGGCCGGGGTGGCGACGGTGTTGCCGGCACCGGCCAGCACCTGGGTCAGC
>JAVEEO010000450.1 GCA_030840415.1 Pseudonocardiales bacterium
TCGACTGCTCCAGCCGGGAGCGCGCCGAGCAGATAGCGGCGCAGTTCGCCGGGCCGGGCAGCACCGTCGAGCTGCGTCCCGCGATGTGGCCGGGTGGCGACGACCAGTAGTCGGGCGCCGGTGACGCGGCCCGAGCTCGAGCTGCTGTGGCGGGAGTGCACGCCGCGGGTGCTGGCCGCGCTGGTGCGCCGCTACGGCGACCTCGACGCCGCGGAGGACGCCCTGCAGGAGGCGCTGCTGGCCGCATCCCGGCAGTGGCCGGCCGACGGGGTGCCGGCCAGCCCGGCCGGGTGGCTGATCACCGCCGCCTCCCGCCGGCTGCTCGACCAGTGGCGGTCCGACCAGGCCAGGACGGAGCGGGAGCGGCTGCTGGCACTGCAGGCGCCGCCGGAGGAATACCGACCCGGCACCGAGTCCGACGACTCGCTCCTGCTGCTGTTGCTGTGCTGCCATCCCGAGCTGCCCCGGCCGGCGCAGGTGGCCCTGACCCTGCGGGCGATCGGCGGCCTGTCCACCGCGCAGATCGCCCGGGCGTTCCTGGTGCCCGAGCCCACCATGGCGCAGCGGATCAGCCGGGCGAAGTCCCGGCTGCGCCAGGCCGGCGCGCGGTTCGACCTGCCGCCGGCGTCCGAGCTGCCCGACCGGTTGACCGCCGTCGCCCAGGTGCTGTACCTGATCTTCACCGAGGGTCACACCAGCACCGCGGGCGCCGGGCTGATCGACATTTCCCTGACCGAGGAAGCGATCCGGCTCACCCGGCAGCTGCACCGGCAACTGCCCGGCGCCGGTGAGGTCAGCGGGCTGCTGGCCCTGATGCTGCTCACCGACGCCCGGCGATCGGCCCGCATCGGTGCGGACGGGGCGCTGGTGCCGCTCGCCGAGCAGGACCGGACCCGCTGGGACCAGGGACGGATCCGCGAGGGCGTCGCGCTGATCGAGAGCGCCCTGCCGGCCGGCCCGGTGGGCCCGTACCAGTTGCAGGCCGCGATCGCCGCGGTGCACGCCGAGGCGCCCCGCGCTCAGGACACCGACTGGCCCCAGATCCTGGTGCTGTACCGGATGCTCGCCGACCTCACGCCGGGACCGGTGGTCACCCTCAACCAGGCGGTGGCCGTCGCCATGGTCGAGGGCCCGGACGCGGGACTGGCCCTGCTGGAGCCGTTGCTGGCCGACAGCCGGCTACGCCACAACCACCGGCTGCCGGCCGTCCGGGCCCACCTGCTCGAGCTGGCCGGCCGTCCCGAGGAGGCCCGGGCCGGTTACGCCCAGGCCGCTCGGCTGGCCACCAGCCTTGCCGAGCAACGCTACCTGCAGGGCAGGACGGCGGAAGTCAGGCAACCGCGCAGCGGGCACAATTGCCCACACTGACAAGGGGAGATCTGGATGGCAGGCGACAGCACGGTAGCGGTATCGCGTCGGATAGCGGCACCGGCCGCGGACATCTTCGCCCTTCTGGCCGACCCGGGAAGGCACCTCGAACTCGACGGTTCGCAGATGCTTCGCGGTGCGGTCACCGAGGCAGTGGTGTCAGGCGTCGGCGACGTCTTCACGATGAAGATGTACTACCCGCCGGTCGGGAACTACGTGATGGACAACCACGTCGTGGAGTACGAGCCGAACCGGCGGATCGGCTGGGAGCCCGAGCCCGCCCGCAGCCATGCCGACGAGTCGGAGGCCGGTACCCGGTGGGGGCATCGCTGGAGCTTCGAGCTGGAACCCGATGGCCCGGCCGCGACCGTGGTGACACACCGCTACGACTGCTCGCGGGTACCCGAACCCGATCGGATCGCCATGGAGGGCGGCCGGATGTGGCTCGAGTCGATGACCCGGACGCTGCAACGACTCGACGAACTGGTGGCACCGGAGGCCGGCTGAGATGGTCTCACCAGCCCGGCTGTTGGATAATCGACGGGTGCGAGGTCCGGGTTTCGAGAACATGGCTACGGTGCTGGTCAATCCTGCCGTGCTGAGCGACTTCGAGCTGGACCTGATGTCGCACGACTTCCGGGTCTGGACGGTGCACACCACCTCGACGTTTCCCGATGCGCCGCAGGCCGCGATGCAGATCCGCCGGGCGCTGATCGACTGGAGCAACGGCCGCTGGCAGCTGGCGGCCAACTGGACCGTCGTGTGGATCACCTTCGGGGAAGCTGGCTGGACGGCGACAACCCGATTCCGTGGCCGGCGCACTCCGCGCTGTGGAAGAAGCTCGCCGAGTACGCCGAGGACGTCCGCTACAACCTGGGACTGGGCGGCATGCCCCGGCTCGGAGTGCCGCGCGAATCACGCTGACCCGGGGCCACCGACAACACAGTTGGCGGCAAAGGGCAAACGGTCTCAGCCGCCGGCCATCACCGACGCGGCGCCTCGATTGGCCAGCGTGTCGGCCCGCTCGTTGCCGGCATCGCCGGAGTGCCCCTTGACCCAGCACCACTCGATCGCGTGCCGGGCCGAGGCCTCGTCCAGCGCCCGCCACAGGTCGGCGTTCTTGACCGGCTGCTTCGCCGAGTTCTGCCAGCCGTTGCGCTTCCAGCCGTTGATCCAGCTGGTGATGCCCTGCAGCACGTACCGGCTGTCGGTGTAGAGCACCACGGCGCAGGGCCTGTTCAGGGCGGTCAGTCCCTGGATGGCCGCCATCAGCTCCATTCGCTGGTTGGTGGTCTGCGGCTCGCCACCGGACAGTTCCTTGGAATGCTCGCCGGCCGACAGCCACACTCCCCAGCCGCCCGGGCCGGGATTGCCCTTGCACGACCCGTCGGTGTAGATGACCACCCGCGGCTGGGCGGCCCCGGCTGGCGGTCGCAGGCTGGCAGGGTCGACACTCACCAGCAGCACGTTACCGGCGGGGAAGGGGAAATCGTGGCACGCATGCTGTACTCGGCCGCCATGTCGGTGGACGGCTTCATCGCCGGCCCCGGCGGCGACATGTCCTGGCTCACCCCCTACTTGGGAGCCAACCCGACCGCGGATGGCCTGGTGGACCGGATCGGCGCGCTGCTGATCGGTAACCGCACCTATGGCGGCGATGACCCGAACCGTGGCACGGACCACGAGGGACCGTTCGGGGGCGCCTGGTCCGGGCCGCAGTTCGTGCTGAGCCACGCCGCTGTGCCCAGCCCACCTCCCGGCACCACGTTCCTCGACGACCTGGACACGGCCGTCGCCGCGGCCAAGGCCGCCGCCGGCGAGCGGTACGTCAACATCCTGGGCGCGGACGTGGCCCGGCAGTGCCTGCGGGCCGGCGTGCTGGACGAGATCCTGGTCTTCATCGCTCCGGTGCTGCTCGGCGACGGGGTGCGGCTGCTGGACTGGGCCGGTGGCACCAACGTCCGGCTCGAGCGCATGAGCGTGGACCAGGCGCCGCTTGCCACCGGCCTCTGGTTTCGGGTGCTCGGCTGATCCTGCCGGATCCGGGCAGTCCGGGGCCGATTGCCTCATGCCCACCGAACATCGCTCGTCGTAGCGTCGATTCCTGGACGGATTCGATCGGTAGCAGGACGCGTGGCTCGGAGGAATCGCCGATGAACGGATTGTCGATCAGGCGCGGCCTGCCCGGTGCGGCGGTCGCGGTGCTGCTCACCGCGGCCTTCCTGGTGCCGGGAACCGCTCGGGCTGCCGCCCCCGGCACCGGCCCGGCGCCGGGCCGTCCCGGTACCGCGGCGGCGTACCTGCCGTCGGACAAAGCCGGTTTCGGCACCGCGACCGGCACTCGCAGCACCGTCTGGTACACCCTGCAGCCCGGTGGCGGCACCGGCGAGCTGTACTACCCCGACCTCAGCACGCCGGCCGCCCGCAGCCTCGGCTTCGTTGTGGTGGACCGGGCAGGCAAGGCGGTCCGGGTCGCCGACGCCGCGAGCTCGGCCACCAGGCTGATCGACGGCCGCAGCCTCAGCTACCGCCAGACCGACACCGACCGGCACGGCGGCTGGCGGCTGGTCAGCAGCTACGTCACCGACCCGCAGCGGTCCTCGGTGCTGGTCGACGTCCGGTTCAGCTCGCTGGACCAGCAGCCCTACCGGCTCTACGTGGTCTACGAACCGACCCTGTCCAACAGCCCGTCCGACGACTCCGGCCGCACCGCCGGCACCGCCCTGGTGGCCTACGACGCGCACGCGGCCAGTGCCATGCTGAGCCAGCCGGCCTTCACCGCGACCTCCACCGGCTATCGGGGCACCAGCGACAGCTGGGCCGACCTGGCCGCCAACGGGCGGATGGACCGCCGCTACAGCTCGGCCGGCCCCGGCAACCTGGTGCAGACCGGCCAGACGTCACTGACCGGGCTCGCGCACCGGCAGCGGCTGAGCCTGACGGTGGGCTTCGCGGCGACCCAGCACGGGGCGCTGTCGACCGCCCGGGCCAGCCAGGCACGCGGCTACGACCTGGTCGCCCGGGCCTACGACGCGGGCTGGCACGACTACCTCGCCGGCCTGCGACCGGTGCCGTCCAGCCTGCGCACCGAGCAGCAGCGGCAGGCCTACCGGGTCTCGGAGCTGGTGCTGGCCGCCAGTGAGGACAAGCTGCACCGTGGTGCCTACGTGGCCTCGCCGAGCATGCCGTGGGCCTGGGGCGGGGAGAACCCGTCGGGGCCGTATCACCTGGTGTGGTCGCGTGATCTCTACCAGATCGCGACCGCGCTGATCGCCGACGGCGACCGGGCCGGTGCCGGGCGGGCGCTGGACTTCCTGCTCCGAACCCAGCAGAAGCCGGACGGCTCCTTCCCGCAGAACTCGACCGTTGCCGGCACGCCGTTCTGGACCGGCCTGCAGCTGGACGAGGTGGCGCTGCCGATCGTGCTGGCCTACCAGCTGCGCCGCTTCGACGCCGCGACCTGGTCGCACGTGAAATCGGCCGCGGACTTCCTGATCGGTTTCAGCCAGGACGGCAACGCCGCGCCCTGGTCGCCGCAGGACCGGTGGGAGAACCAGAGCGGCTACTCGCCGGCCACCATCGCAAGCGAGATCGCCGGCCTGGTGTGCGCGGCGACGATCGCGCGTGCCAACGGCGACGCCACCTCGGCGACCCGCTACCTGCACACCGCCGACGCCTGGCACGCGCACCTGAAGGGCTGGACCGTCACCTCGACCGGGCCTTACTCGAACAAGCCTTACTTCCTGCGATTGACCAAGGACGGCAAGCCTGATCTCGGTACCACCTACTCGATCGGCGACAGTGGCCCGAGTGCCGCCGATCAGCGCAGTGTGGTCGACCCGAGCTTTCTGGAGCTGGTCCGGCTCGGGCTGCTGCCCGCCAGCGATCCCGACATCGTCAACAGCGTCCGGGTGGTGGACCGGCAGCTGTCCTACGACACCGCCCGCGGCCGGTTCTGGCACCGGGCCTCCTTCGACGGTTACGGCGAGACCCCGACCGGTGGCCCGTGGATCCTCGGCGCACCGGCCGACAGCTTCCTCACCCGGGGCCGCGGCTGGCCGCTGCTGGGCGGCGAGCGGGGCGAGTACGAGCTGGCGGCCGGGCAGTTGGGCGCGGCCTGGTCCCGGCTGGCGACCATGGCGCGCGCCACGAACTCCGGCTACCTGATGCCCGAGCAGGTCTGGGACAACGAGCCACCGGCCGGCCAGCCCGGTTTCACCCCGGGCACGCCGACGCTCTCGGCCACTCCGCTGGCCTGGACGCACGCCCAGTACATCCGGCTGGCGCGCGACCTGGCAGCCGGCCGGGTGGTCGAGCGCCCCGCCGTGGTGGCCAGCCGCTACCTGACCGACTGAATCGGAGCCTGCCCGCAGGCTCGAAGCCAACTGGACTTGGCCAATTTAGGACGGTGGTCGTTCGCGGAGGTCGCGTACCACGGAAGCAAGGTAGTTCTGGCGGATAGCGACGGCGGGGTGGTCTGGGCCGAAGGTAGTTCGAGCGATTTCTAAGGATCGCTCGATCAGTGGGCGGGCGGCAGCAGGTTCGCCTAGGTTGCGCATCACCGAGGCGAGGGTGTACAGGCTGCTGGCAACGTTAGGGTGGTTCGGGCCATAGAGGTTTTCGGCAATAGTCACCGACCGCTCGGCCAATGGGCGAGCGTTGGCAGGTTCTCCCAAGTCACGTAGCACCAG
>JAVEEO010000435.1 GCA_030840415.1 Pseudonocardiales bacterium
ACGCGCTTGCCCTGGAGCACGCGGACGAATACCCCGAGGACATCGTCAAGGGTATGGCCGAGATGGGCCTGTTCGGGCTGACCATTCCCGAGGAGTTCGGTGGTCTCGGTGAATCGCTGCTGACCTACGCGCTGGTGGTCGAGCAGATCGCGCGCGGCTGGATGAGCGTCTCGGGCGTGATCAACACGCATTTCATCGTGGCCTACCTGCTGATGCAGCACGGCACCGAGCAGCAGAAGCAGCGGCTGCTGCCCAAGATGGCCACCGGCGAGGTCCGCGGGGCGTTCTCGATGTCCGAGCCGGACGTCGGGTCCGACGTCGCGGCCATCAAGTCCCGGGCCACTGTCGTGGAGGGGGTCGACGGTGAGGGATTTCGTCTCGACGGCCAGAAGATGTGGCTGACCAACGGCGCCCGGTCGTCGGTGGTTGCCACCCTGGTCAAGGACGAGCTCGGTGCCGAGTCGGTCTACCGCAACATGACCACCTTCCTCATCGAGAAGGAACCCGGCTTCGGCGAGACCCGGCCGGGCCTGCGGATCCCGGGCAAGCTGGCGAAGATGGGCTACAAGGGCGTCGAGACCACCGAGATGATCATGGATGGGGTCGCGACGTCGTCCGACGATGTGCTGGGCGGCCCGGACAAGCGCGGCCAGGGCTTCTACCAGATGATGGACGGCATCGAGGTCGGCCGGGTCAACGTCGCCGCCCGCGGCTGCGGCATCTCGATCCGCGCCTTCGAGTTGGCGGTGGCCTACGCCCAGCAGCGAAAAGCCTTCGGCAAGCCGATCGCCGAGCATCAGGCAATCGCGTTCAAGCTGGCCGAGATGGGCACCAAGGTCGAGGCGGCGCACCTGATGATGGTCAACGCCGCCCGGCTGAAGGACGCCGGCCAGCGCAACGACGTCGAGGCCGGGATGGCCAAGCTGCTGGCCAGCGAGTACTGCGCCGAGGTGGTCCAGGAGGCGTTCCGGATCCACGGCGGCTACGGCTACTCCAAGGAGTACGAGATCGAGCGGCTGATGCGTGAGGCGCCGTTCCTGCTGATCGGCGAGGGCACCTCGGAGATCCAGAAGACCATCATCAGCCGCGGCCTGCTCAAACAGTACCGGGCCTGACCGGCTCGCTCCCCGCACCGGCCTGCGCCGACCGGCCCGCTGTCGTCGTCCTGCCCGCTGATCTTCATTGAAAGTGACTGTCAGGACGACCGATTCTTATGAAGATCGCCGGCGGGGACGTCAGAGGCGGCGGGGACGTCAGCGGCTGCGGCCGAGATTCGCGCGGTCAGCCGGACCGCTACCACGCCCAGCAGGCCGGCGAGGGCGGCGAAGGTGGGCAGCACCCACAGCGCGGCGTGCACCGAGGTGGCGTTGGCCAGCGGCCCGAGCGAGGCCGGCCCGAGCAGGAAGCCCAGGTAGCTGAAGCTGGACACCACCGCCAGCTTCGGCCCGGCCGCCCCCGGGCCGTCGGCGGCGGTGGAGAAGATCACCGGCACCATCACCGACAGGCCCAGCCCCAGGCAGCCGAAGCCGATCGAGGAGCCGACCACGGTGTTGCTGATCAGGCCGGCGCTCATGCCCGCCGCGCCGATGCCGGCCAGCAGGGCCAGGCTGCGCGAGCGCCCCAGGGCCAGCACCAGCCGGTCGCCGGTCAGCCGGCCCACCGTCATCATCACCGTGAACGCCCCGAAGCCGACGCCGGCATGGCCCGGCGAGACGTGCAGGTCGTCGCGCAGGTAGACCGGCGACCAGTCCCCGGCACTGCCCTCGGCCAGCAGCGCGCAGACCCCGGCCAGGCCCAGCAGCACCAGCCGGAACTCGAAGACCCGCTTGCCGGCGGCATAGTCGCGCACCGGGTGGTCGCCGACGAACTGGCGCATGCACCAGAGCGTGATCAGGGCCAGCAACACCGCCAGCCCGGTCTGCTGCCGGGCCAGGGACAGCCCGACCCCCGCGCCGATGCTGCCCAGCACCGTTCCCGACACGGTGCCGATGCTCCAGTAGGCGTGGAAGCTGGACATGATCGGCCGCTGGTAGCTGGTCTCGATCTGGACGGCCTGGGAGTTCATCGCCACGTCCAGGCCGCCGGTGGCCACCCCCCACAGCATCAGCGCGCCGAACAGCTCGGGCAGGTTGCCGGCCAGTCCCGGGCCCGGGATCACCAGGTAGGTGGCGAAGGCCAGCACGGTCGTGACCGGGCCGCTGCCGAACCGGGTGGTGGCCCGTCCGATCAGCGGCATGGACAGCACCGAGCCGACCGCCGGGCCGAGCAGGGCCAGGCCCAGGGTGGCGTCGGACAGGCCCAGTTGGTGCTTGACCTCGGGAATGTGCGGTACCCAGGCGGCCATCAGCAGGCCGTTGAAGGCGAAGACCAGCGAGGTGGCGATCCGGGCCCGGCCGATCCCGGCTCCGGTCGGTGCCAGTGGTGGTGCGGAAGTCAAGACGGCATCAGGCCGCTTCGAGCAGGTCGTCGGACCGGGGGCTGAACACCGGCAGGGTGCTGGCGAAGGCCGCCGCGTCGCCGTCGACCACCCAGCTGCGCATCTGCCGGTCGCTGCGCCGGCCGAAGGCGCCGCGCCAGAACTCGAACAGCGGCGCGCGCACCGTCAGCGGCGTGCCCTCACCGAAGCTGCGGGGCTGGCCGTCCAGCTCCAGGGTGACGGTGCCGAGCTGGCCGAGCCGCTTGGGCAGCACCGCCTCCAGCAACGGGAAGGCGGCCGCCAGCGCGTCGGCGGGCAGGCCCGGCGCGCCGATCGCGCTGCGGATGTCGGCCTCGTGGTTGAGCGCGTCGTGGATCACCGGCAGCCATACCCGGTCCTGGTCGGGCACCTGCTCGAGCTTGGGGGCGCAGGCGTCCCGCTCGGCGATCAGGTCGGCGGCCGAGGCGTCCCGGCGGCTCCCGACGTGCTCGGCGGCCCAGTCGTCGGTGCCGACCCCGGCGAAGGACGGGGTGCCGAACGAGGTGGCGGCCCCGGCCAGGTGGGCCAGCACGTCGCGCACCGACCAGCCCGGACAGGCGGGGGTGATGGTGTCCAGGGCGGTGGAGTCCAGCGGCGTGACGAGGTCGGCCACCCGGCGCGCGGAGTCCAGATACAGCTGGTAGTACATCCTGCCTCCTTGACGCCACGGCGGGCGCACTCTCTACCATTCCGACGGGGCCAACCCACCGTTGCGGTGGAACTGCCGTCAACCTATGAGGCCGCCGCGCCGGACGGGACTGAAGACGATGACAGCCGAAACCACCTACGAACTGGATCGACAGTACGTTTTCCACTCCTGGTCGGCGCAGGCAGCCTTGAAACCACTGGTGATCACCTCGGCCGCGGGCAGTTACGTCACCGACGGCGACGGCAACCAGCTGCTGGATCTGAGCTCGCAGCTGGTGAACACCAACATCGGCCACCAGCACCCGAAGGTGGTCGCGGCCATCAAGGCCCAGGCCGACCTGCTGTGCACGGTGGCCCCGCAGCACGCCAACGCCGCCCGGGGCGAGGCGGCCAGGATGATCATCGAGCGGGCGCCGGCGAACATGGCCAAGGTGTTCTTCACCAACGCCGGGGCCGAGGCGGTCGAGTACGCCGTCCGGATGGCCCGGCTGCACACCGGGCGCACCAAGGTGCTCTCGACCTACCGCAGCTACCACGGCGGCACCCAGACCGCGGTGAACCTGACCGGCGACCCCCGGCGCTGGCCGAACGACCTGGGCGCTGCCGGCGCGGTGCACTTCTTCGGCCCGTTCCTGTACCGCTCGCCGTTCCACTCCAGCACCGAGGCCGAGGAGTGCCAGCGCGCGCTGGAGCACCTGGAGCAGGTGATCGGCTTCGAGGGCCCGGCCACCATCGCCGCGATCATCCTGGAGACGGTGCCCGGCACCGCCGGCATCATGCCGCCGCCGCCGGGCTACCTGGCCGGCGTCCGGGAGCTGTGCGACCGCTACGGCATCGTCTACATCGCCGACGAGGTGATGTGCGGCTTCGGCCGGACCGGCCGCTGGTTCGCCGTCGACAACTACGACGTGACGCCGGACCTGATCACCTTCGCCAAGGGGGTGAACTCCGGCTACGTGCCGCTCGGTGGGGTGATCATCTCAGACGAGATCTGCCGGACGTTCGACGAGCGGGTCTTCCCCGGCGGCCTGACCTACTCCGGGCACCCGCTGGCCTGCGCGGCCGCGGTGGCGAGCATGACCGCGATGACCGAGGAGGGCATCGTGGAGAATGCCGCCCGGATCGGCGAGCAGGTGCTGGGCCCCGGCCTGCGCGAGCTGGCCGAGCGGCACCCGGTGATCGGCGAGGTGCGCGGGCTGGGGGTGTTCTGGGCGCTGGACCTGGTCACCGACCGGGCCACCAAGGAGCCGCTGGCCCCGTACGGCGGCAGTTCGCCGGCGATGGCCGAACTGGTCGCGGCCCCGAAGGCCAATGGCGTGCTGCCGTTCACCAACTACCACCGGCTGCACGTGGTGCCGCCCTGCACCATCTCCGACGAGGAGATGCGCCAGGGCCTGGCCGCCGTCGACAAGGCGCTGGCAGCGATCG
>JAVEEO010000474.1 GCA_030840415.1 Pseudonocardiales bacterium
GGAGTGATCAGGCCCCGGTCCCGCAGATCGGCCAGTTCGGCCAGCCGGTCCGAGGCGGACCGCGCCTGGGGGCGGCCCGGCTGCCCTCGCAGGTAGCGGACCGCGAGCTGGGAACCGACCGTGGCCGGATCGATGCCGGCCTCGCGCAGCACCCGGCGGTTGCGGATGACCTTGACCGCGCCGTAGATCCAGCCGCACACGATCAGGACGACCGCGGCTCCGAAGAGCCACGGAAAGATCGCTGAGAGGGTGCCGAAGAAGCCGTCTCCGGGGTTGTCCATCCGGCCAGTGTGCCCGAACCGCCCGGAAAGTGAGCGGCAATCAGCTCGGAAAGAGTTGTTCGGATGCCTGCCGGACGACCCGGTCCAGGTAGCCGAGCAGAGCGGCACGAGCGGGCTCGGAATCCGGCGTGCCGGTGTCCAGCCGGGCGGTCCACAGCAGCCCGTCGGTACCGGGCCGGCGCCGGGCCACGATCCGGGCCGTGCCGCCCGGCACCCGGACCTGCTCCCAGCGGGCGATGCTGGCCTCGACCCTGGTCTTGACCACCGCTGGCAGGGTGCGTGGCTCGGCCAGTCGCAGCGTCAGGGCCGGCCGGTCGCTGACCACCCCGCTGTCGTCGAGCAGCCCCTCGATGACCTGCAGGCCGTCCTCGGCCCAAGTGGCCTTGACCACCTGCTCCCAGCCGATCCGCCGCCAGGGCGCAGCTGCGGCGTCCGGATCCGACCCCGCCGGCAGCCACAGCCCGTACTGGGTGGCTGCCACCGCGGCCGGGCCGTCCTCGGCCATCGCCAGCACCCGCTCGTCAGCGGCCAGCAGGCTTCGCAACCCGGCGGGCGGACGCAGCCGTCGACTCCACAACGACATCAGGCCTCGCCTCCGATCGCTCGCACCCGCAACGCCCGCCGGCGCTGTTCCAGCTCCATCAGTTGGCCGAACAGCCTGCCCTGCTCCTCCGCGTCGCCGGCCGCGTCGAGGCGCTGCACCCTGGACTTCAACTGCGCCACCTCCCGGGCGACCACCTGCTCGGCGAGGTTGACCACCATCGCCTCGGCATAGCGCGACTGGACGTCGGTGCCCGAGCGCAACGGCTCGACGGCGAGCGCGTTGACCGCGGCGCGGGCCTCCGAGCCCGGCGGCAGGTGCTCGGCCACCCGTTCGACCCAGACCGGCCCGGTGCGGCCCGCCGCCGCCCCGCCGGCGGCCGCGATCGCTGCCTGCAGTTGCTGGTGCACGGCGGTCAGGAACGCCTGCGGGCCGAGTTGGTCGAACTGCTCGGCCACCACCTCGGGCAGCTGCAGGGCGGCCTTGATCACCTCGCGCTCGGCCTGGCCGACCTTCGGCGGCACCCCTGGCACCCCCGGCGCCGTCGCCTGGGTGGCGGCCGGCTGCGGCCGGTGCTGGTTGTCACTGGCCCGGGCCATGCCACGCACCCGGTTGAGGATCTCGTCCGGATTGGCCACCCCGCTGAGCCTGGCCAGCTCGCGGGCGTACTCGAAGCGGTGCGACGGATCCTTGATCTGGGCCACCAGCGGCACGGTGAGGTTCAGCGCCGCGACCCGGCCCTCGACGGTGTCGACGTCGAAACGCTTGACGATGGTCTTGAGCATGAAGCGCAGCATCGGGATGTTGGACTCGATCAGCGCCCGGACCGCCGGATCGCCGCCGGACTGCCGCAGGTCACAGGGATCCTTGCCCGCCGGGTCGATCGCGACGAAGGTCTGGGCCAGGAACTTCTGCTCGTCCTTGAAGGCCCGCTCGGCGGCTTTCATGCCGGCCGCGTCGCCGTCGAAGGTGAAGATCACCTTGGTGGTGGCCTGCGCCTCCTCGGCGCTATTGCTCGACCACAGCCGCCGGATCACGTTAACGTGCTCGCCGCCGAAGGCGGTGCCGCAGGTGGCCACCGCGGTCGTCACCCCGGCCAGGTGACAGGCCATCACGTCGGTATAGCCCTCGACGATCACCGCCTGGTGCTGCTTGGCGATCTCGCGCTTGGCCACGTCCATGCCGTAGAGCAGCTGGCTCTTCTTGTAGATCGGCGTCTCGGGGGTGTTGAGGTACTTGGCCTCGATCTTGTCGTCATCGTGGATCCGGCGGGCCCCGAAGCCGACCACCTCGCCACCGACGTCCCGGATCGGCCACAGCAGCCGGCGGTGGAACCGGTCGACCAGCGAGCCGCGAGCAGATTCCCGGGACAGCCCGGCCAGGAGCAGCTCGGCCTGGGTGAAGCCGCGACTGAGCAGGTGCTTGGTGAGCGAGTCCCAGCCGCCCGGGGCGTAGCCGCAGCCGAACTGTCGGCTGGCGGCGGCGTCGAAGCCCCGCCCGGTGAGGAAGTCGCGGGCCGGCTGGGCCTCGGGGGTGGCCAGCTGCTCGGCGTAGAAGGCCGCCGCCAGCCCGTGCGCCTCGACCAGCCGGGCCCGCTGCCCGGACGGCCGGTGCGAGCTCGGGCCACCGTCGGCGTAGCGCAACTGGATGCCGGCCTTGCCGGCCAGGCTCTCGACCGCCTCGCTGAAGGACAGGTGATCGATCCGCTCGACGAACCGGATCACGTCCCCACCGGCCGAGCAGCCGAAGCAGTGGAACAGCCCGCGCGAGGGCGACACCGACAGCGACGGAGACTTCTCGTCGTGGAACGGGCAGATCCCCTTGAGGTTGCCGCCGCCGGCGTTGCGCAGCTCGACGTACTGGCCGATCACCTCGGCGATGTCGCTGCGTTCCCGGACGGCGGCGATGTCCTCGTCGCGTATCCGGCCTGCCATACGGCCGAGTCTAGGGCGTGCACGACCCGGGGCTCGACCAGTGAACGCTTTTGTTCACTCCCCGGTGAACGCGGCGGATCGGGCCAGGAAATCAGCCGCCGGCCACCAACCGCCGGTGCCAGGCCAGCGCCGACGAGTCGGTCAGCTGGGCCACCTGGTCGATGACCACCCGCAGCCGCCCGGCCTCATCGCTGGCCTGCCGCCAGCTCTCGCGCATGGTCTGCGACAGCGCCTGCTCGCCGCGTTCGAGCAGCACCCCGACCAGTTCGGTCAGCACCTGCCGCTGCCGCGACAGTGACTGCTCGACGCCGTCGCGGCGCATCACGTAGCGGTAGGCGATCGCCTTGAGCAGCGCGCACTCGGCCCGCACCCGCTCCGGCACGACCAACTCGGCCAGGTAGCGGCCCAGCGGGCCGTCGGGATACTGCTCGCGGGTGGCCCGAACGGCAGCGGTGACGAACCGGCCGGTCAGCTCACTGGTGGCCCGCTTGGCCCTGGCCTGGGCGGCATGGGAGCCGTCGTAGCCGGCCAGGTCGGCCAGCGCCGGCAGCCGCAGCAGCTTCTCGAGCACCGCTTCCAGCTGCGGACCGGTCAGCGGCGAGTAGAACCGCCCGGCCTGCTCGCACAGCGCCTGCCGCTCGCCGTCGGCGGCCGGCCCGGTGAGCAACGTCAACCGGATGTGACCGGAGTGCACGCCGTCCTCGACATCGTGCACCGAGTAGGCGACGTCGTCGGCCCAGTCCATCACCTGGGCCTCCAGACAGCGCTCGCCGTCCGGGCGCCCGTCGCGCACCCAGTCGAAGGCCGCCTGGTCGTCTGCGTAGACGCCGAACTTGACGATGCCGCCCGTACCGGCGTCGGCGGCACCGACTCCCCAGGGGTACTTGCACACCGCGTCCAGGCTGGCCCGGGTCAGGTTCAGCCCGGCCGAGCTGCCGTCGTCGGTGACCGCCTTGGCCTCCAGCCGGGTCAGGATCCGCAGCGTCTGGGCATTGCCCTCGAAACCCCCGCAGGCCTTGGCCGCCTGGTTCAGCGCGTCCTCGCCGTTGTGGCCGAACGGCGGGTGGCCCAGGTCGTGGGCCAGACCGGCGGCGTCGGTGAGGTCCGGGTCGCAGCCGAGTGCCGCCCCCATCTCGCGGCTGATCTGGGCGACCTCCAGCGAGTGGGTGAGCCGGGTGCGAGGGAAGTCGTCGAGATCGACAGCGCCCGGCGAGACCACCTGGGTCTTGTCGGCCAGCCGGCGGAACGAGTAGGAGTGCAGCACCCGGGCCCGGTCACGCTGGAAGGCGGTCCTGGCCACCTGAGGCTCGACCCGAGCTTGAGCCTGCTTGCCGCTCTCAGCCAACCGACGGGCCTGGTCGGCATCCCCGTAGTGGTAGGACCTGGTGCTCAGACGTGCTCCTCGGTCCAGTCGGCGAACTGCTGCAGGCTCTGCAGCCACATCCCGATCGTGAACTTCAGCTGCTGCCGGCTGATGCCGCCCTCGAAGTCGAAGGCCTGCTCGGCGCAGATTCCTACCAGCCCGTCGTCGGGAAGCACGGTGTAGGCCTTGGGGAACAGCTTGCTGCGGTTCCAGTCGTCCAGCACCAGGGCCAGGGTCGGACGCAGCTCGACCTCGAACCTGCGGTTGAGGTAGAGACGGGCCTGCAGCACCTCGTCGTCCTGGCCGTAGTGGAAGAAGTAGATGCTGAAGCTGTCCCAGCGCACCGCCAGGTCGCCGTCGTCGTCGATCACCGACCGCAGCGAGTACTCCTTCAGGATCGACTGCAGCACCTTGTTGCTCGGCAGCACCGTGGGGCCCTCGCGGCGGCCGATCGGCGGGGCGACCGACCGCCGCTCGACAGCCGTCCGGGCTGCCGTCACGGCCGAGGTGGCGAGGCTGCGCAGACGTCCGGACACGCCGTCGAGGTTACCCGGACCGACTGACGAACCGCGGCAAAGCGCAAGACGGTACTAGTCGGTGCTCGGTGCCCGGTTGGCACGGCCCGCCTCCAGCCGCGCCACCGGCACCCGGAACGGCGAGCACGAGACGTAGTCCAGGCCGACCTCGTTGAAGAAGTGCACCGACTCCGGGTCGCCGCCGTGCTCGCCGCAGACCCCGAGCTTCAGGCCCGGCCGGGTGGCCCGGCCCTGCTCGGCGGCGATCCGCACCAGCGCGCCGACGCCCTCGCGGTCCAGTGACTCGAAGGGCGACACCCCGAAGATGCCCTTCTCCAGGTAGTGCGAGAAGAACGCCGCCTCCACGTCGTCACGGGAGAAGCCCCAGGTGGTCTGGGTCAGGTCGTTTGTGCCGAAGGAGAAGAACTCGGCGGACTCGGCGATCTGGCCCGCGGTCAGCGCCGCCCGGGGCAGCTCGATCATGGTGCCGACCAGGAACTCCAGATGGGCCCCGGTCTCGGTGCGGACGTCGCGGGCCACCTTGATGATGTCGTCCTTGACCGACTCGAACTCCTGCACCGCACCGACCAGCGGCACCATGATCTCGACCCGGGGCACCCCGCCGGCCTTGACCCGCTCGGCGGCCGCCTCCAGGATGGCCCGGGCCTGCATGGCGAACAGGCCCGGGATCACCAGGCCGAGCCGGACGCCGCGCAGCCCCAGCATCGGGTTCTGCTCGTGCAGCTTGTGCACCGCCTGCAGCATCCGCAGGTCACCCTCGCGCGGCTCGCCGCGGGCCTCGGCGACCGCGACCCGCACCGACAACTCGGTGATGTCGGGGAGGAACTCGTGCAGCGGCGGGTCGAGCAGCCGGATGGTGACCGGCAGGCCGTCCATCGCCTCGAAGATGCCCTTGAAGTCCTCGCGCTGCAGCGGCAGCAACTCGGCCAGCTGGCGTTCCCGCTCGGTGTCGGTGTCGGCCAGGATCAGCGCCTCGACCAGCGACCGGCGGTCGCCCAGGAACATGTGCTCGGTGCGGCACAGGCCAATGCCCTGGGCGCCGAAGCGGCGGGCCCGGGCGGCGTCGGCGTCGGTGTCGGCGTTGGCCCGCACCGCCATCGAGCGGCCGCCGTCGGCGACCCGCATGATCCGGTGCACCGCGCGCACCAGATCATCCGCCTCGTCGGACTCGGGGTCGATCTCGCCCTCGAAGTAGCGCACCACGGGCGACGCGACCACCGGCACCTCGCCCAGGAACACCTCGCCGGTGGTGCCGTCGATCGAGATGACGGTGCCCTCTTCGTAGACCTTGCCGTCCGGGGTGCTGAAGTGCCGGGCCTTGGTGTCGACCTTGAGCTTCTCGGCACCGCACACGCAGGTCTTGCCCATCCCGCGCGCGACCACGGCGGCGTGGCTGGTCTTGCCGCCCCGGCTGGTCAGGATGCCCTCGGCGGCGATCATGCCGTTGAGGTCGTCGGGGTTGGTCTCGCGCCGGACCAGGATGACCTTTTCGCCGCTGCGGCTCCACTTCACCGCGGTGTAGGAGTCGAAGACCACCTTGCCGACCGCGGCGCCGGGCGAGGCGTTCATGCCCTGGGCGATCTTCTCGTGCGGCGCGGTGTCGTCGAAGTGCGGGAACATCAGCTGCGCCAACTGGGCGCCGGTCACCCGCTGCAGCGCCTCCATCTCGTCGATCAGGCCCTCGTCGATCAGCTGGGTGGCGATCCGGAAGGCCGCGGCGGCGGTGCGCTTGCCGACCCGGGTCTGCAGCATCCACAGCTTGCCGCGCTCGATGGTGAACTCGATGTCGCACAGGTCGCGGTAGTGCTCCTCGAGCTGGGCCATGATGCCCATCAGCTCGTCGTGACTCTTCTTGTCGAGGGTGGCCAGGTCGGCCAGCGACAGGGTGTTGCGGATGCCGGCCACCACGTCCTCGCCCTGGGCGTTCTGCAGGTAGTCGCCGTACTCGCCCTTGGCGCCCGAGGCCGGGTCGCGGGTGAAGGCCACCCCGGTGCCGGAGTCCTCGGACAGGTTGCCGAACACCATCGAGCAGATGTTGACGGCGGTACCCAGATCGGCGGGAATCCGCTCCTGCCGGCGGTACAGGATCGCCCGCGGGGCGTTCCAGGACTCGAACACCGCCCGGACGGCCAGGTCCATCTGCTCGCGCGGGTCCTGCGGGAACTCGCGGCCGGCGTACTCGACCACCACCTGCTTGTAGGTCTCGACCAGCTTGCGCAGGTCCTCGGCGTCCAGGTCCAGGTCGTTGGTGGTGCCCTTGGCGGTCTTGGCCTCGTCCAGGGCATGCTCGAAGTGGTCGCCGTCGATGTCCAGCACCGTCTTGCCGAACATCTGGATCAGCCGCCGGTAGGAGTCGAAGGCGAACCGCTCGTTGCCGGACTGGGCGGCCAGCCCGCGCACCGACTGGTCGTTGAGGCCGACGTTGAGGACGGTCTCCATCATGCCGGGCATCGAGAACTTCGCCCCGGAGCGCACCGAGACCAGCAGCGGGTCGTCGGTCTGGCCCAGCTTCTTGCCCATTCGGACCTCGAGGGCGGCCAGGTGCTCGCTGACCTCGGCGGACAGCTCGGCCGGCTCACGGCCGTTGCTCAGGTACGCCTTGCACGCCTCGGTGGTGATGGTGAACCCCGGCGGCACCGGCAGCCCCATGTTGGTCATCTCGGCGAGGTTCGCCCCCTTACCGCCGAGCAGGTCCTTGAGGTCCTTGCTGCCCTCGGCAAAGTCGTAGACGAACTTGGTCATCGCGCACCACCACACTGTGAGACGGAGAGATTCGTTGCCCTGACCATAGGTGGAGTAAGCGGTTACGGGCAGCAAGCTCCACAATCAGGAGGCCAACGCCACACCGGCTCAGTCCGCTGGAGGCGACTTACGGCTTGTCCCCTTCGGGGGCTAGGGCCGTTCGAAGCAGCCTGGACGCCTCCTCGATGTCGGCTTGCGCCGCGGATGCGTCGTTCGTTTGCTCATGCAGGCTCGCGCGGACGCGTAAGGCGCTTGCGAGATCCGGGGCGAAGCGGGCCGGATAGCGTTCCGTCAACTGCCGGTGATGGTCAACGGCTTCCGTGATGGTGGCGAGCGCACCAGTCGAGTCGCCGGTCTCGTTCTGCTGGATGGCGAGGTTGTTCAGCGAGCCAGCGAGGTCGGGCAGGAACCGGGCCGGGTTGGCGTCGGCCAACTGCCGGCGGATGCTGACGGCCTCGGTGATGGTGGCCAGCGCACCCGCCCAGTCACCGACCTCGCTCTGCCGGCTGGACAGGTTGTTCAGCGAACCAGCGAGGTTCGGCAGGAACCGGGCCGGGTTGGTCTCGGCCAACTGCCGGTAATGATCGACGGCCTCGGTGATGGTGGCCAGCGCGCCGGCCCGATCACCGATTCGCCCCTGCGCGTTGGACAGGTTGATCAGCGACATGGCGAGGTCAGGCAGGAACGCAGCAGAATCAGCCTCGGCCAACTGCCGGTAATGATCGACGGCCTCGGTGCTGGTCGCCAGCGCACGCGCCCAGTCACCGGCCTGCCCCTGGTCGACTGACAAGTTGTTCAGCGACATGGCGAGGTCGGGCAGGAACGCAGCAGGCTCAGCCTCGGCCAACTGCCGGTAATGATCGACGGCCTCGGTGCTGGTCGCCAGTGCACCCGCCCGGTCACCGACCTCCCCCTGCGCGATTGACAGGTTGGTCAGCGACATGGCGAGGTCTGGCAGGAACCGGGCTGGGTTAACCTCGACCAACTGCCGGTGATGATCGACGGCCTCGGTGCTGGTGACTAACGCGCCCGCCCAGTCACCGACCCCGCCCTGCGCATTGGACAAGCTGTTCAGCGAGCCAGCAAGACTCGGCATGAACTGGGCCGAATCAGCCTGGGCCAACTGCCGGTAATGATCGACGGCCTCGGTGCTGGTGACCAACGCGCCCGCCCAGTCACCGACCTCGCCCTGCGCATTGGACAAATTGCTTAGCGAGCCAGCGAGATTCGGCAGGAACCCGGCCGGGTTGGCCTCGGCCAATCGCCGGTAATGATCGACAACCTCGGTGCTGGTGACCAACGCGCCCGCCCAGTCACCGACCTCGCCCTGCGCATTGGACAAATTGTTCAGCGAGACCGCGAGATTCGGCAGGAACTTGGCCGGGTTGGCCTCGGCCAATCGCCGGTGATGATCAACGGCCTCGGTGCTGGTTATCAACGCCCCCCCACGGTCACCGACCGCGCCCTGCGCGTGGGATAAGTCGTTAAGCGAGCCAGCGAGATTCGGCAGGAATCGGGCCGGGTTGGCTTCGGCCAACTGCCGGAAATGATCGACGGCCTCGCGGATGGTGACCAACGCACCCGCCCGATCACCCAGCTCACCCTGCCGCGCGGATGCCTCCACGAGCAAAGAGCCGAGGTCCGCACGACGAGTGGGGTTCCGCTCCACAAGCCTGCGAAGGGTAGATATTCGCTCCAGTATGTCGGGCCCCTTGTCCGTCTCAGATGAGCGGGAGTGCGGGCTCGCGGTTGTGTCGGCTCGGCTGGCGAGGATCGCGTCGGGCCGTGCAAAGAAGCGGGCCATCCGAAGCGCTTCGTCATCACTTGCATCCCGCATCGCCGACTCGAATGCACGATCCATGATGCCCGGCCCGAGCACCGCTCGGGCTATCCGCTGGTAGTCGACATGCAGAGCGGTCGAGCCGATCGCATCTGACCGTCGCATAAGCAGCGTCTCGTCGGCGCGGACTGCGGCGTCCTCGTGGAGCAGGTGGACGTGGTCGACCACCAGCGTCGCCGCCAGCGGAGTGGTCGGCGCGCGGAGGAACTCAGCCACCCGGGCCGCCTCCGCGCGTTCGGCATCGCTCCACTCGTACGAGCCGATCTCGGGAGAACGTCCTGTTACCCGGGACAGCACCACATGCAGGCCAAGCGGTTCGGGTTTGCCTGGTCGGGTCAGCGGCGCCAGCGACCGAAGTACCGCCCGGGTGCCCTCCAACTGTTCCGGAGTGGCGAGCGTGAGTGCGACTATGTCGTCGGACAGCACCCGGTTGATCACCGAGTTGGTCGGTGTCACGCCCGTACGCGCGTCGATCAGCAGCAGGTCCGGTTGGAGTTCCTTCTCGATCGTGTCGCGCAACGTGATCAGCGCGTCGACCGCAGGGCCTTCGTCGAACGCACGATCCTCGTGCAGTTCCCGCAGTAGCTGTAAGTAGCCCACCGAAGGCGGTGCCCCCGCGGGCAGCAACTGAAGCCAGCCCCCTTCGGCATAGGGCGCTTCTATGTCGATGGGGATCAGCCGCCAGGCCACGCCCTGATCAGCTGCCGGTCTCCCGACATCGCGCAACCAGCCGGTAAGCCCGTCGCCGTCAGGCGCGAAGCCCAACAGCTTGTATGACAGGCCGGGCGCCTCGAGGTCGAGGTCGAGGGCCACCACTTTTTGACCGAGCCGGGCAGCCAACACGGCGACGTTCGCCAGCAGCAGCGTCCGCCCGGTGCCTCCCTTATATGAATAGAACGAGACGACGCGCACGTCAGGCCGCTACGAGGTCCAGCCGCCGAGCGCGCTCGCGATGCTCGGGACGGATGCCGGCCACGCCACGTTGCGGAGGGCGCCGGCTGGCCGAGTCCAGCTCCACCAGCAGCCCGGTGATGGCTTCGAAGAGTTCACCGTCTTCCCGGACCAGGGTGACCTCCCGAAGCAGGCGGTGCAGCATGGTGCGCGCGGCGCCATGATCACCTGCCTGGGAAACGGCACGGGCACCGTCGAGGATTCGCCGCACATCGACAGCGTCGTAGTCGGCGATGCCAATATCACGGCCCGGAGCAAGTTCGGCGGCACGCCGTTGCAGGTCGGCGTCGAGCGCCTCCCACGTGTCGAAGGTGGCCTCGATCCGATCCCAGTCGTGTCTGCGGACGGCCTCCTCGATTGCGGATTCGTCCACTGCCAGCGACTCGCCGGCGCCGTCCGGTGGGCACAGCCACAGCGTGCCGGCGGCGTCGCGCACCAGAAAGGTTTCGGCCGAGCGTGGCATGGCGACGAGCGTCACGGACCCGCTGATGCTGGACATGCGCTCAGGGTAGCGGGGTGATGGCGATCCCGTAGGTTCGTCGCCAGCGTTGTAGACCGCGGAACGCACGCAGCTCGTTGGCTTGCCTCTCAGTGAGCCGCCGCCGAGCAAGGTCGAGCCGCTCGTACTTCTGCAGTGTGTCGAGATAGGACGACGGCAGCCGTACCTCGTCCAGGTCGGCAAGCGGGAGCGGAGGCCCGACGACTACTTCCAAGTAGCTGCCGGGACGGCAGATCACCGCCGGCCAGTCGGCCCTGCCGGTCGCCAGTGCCTCCGTACCGCGCTCGATCGCGGCAACCGCTCCACGTACCGCCCAGGCGGCCGCTTCGCGCTGTACCAGCGCCACGTCAACCCCGGTCGACGAGGTGTAGCGCTGCAGCGAGTCGCCAGGGAACACCGCGACAGGTCGCCTTACATCGGCGACTCGGGTGGTGACCAGACAGAATTTTCCGTACGGCCCTTGGGTGCCTAGGCCGCCCGCGTTGAGCGCCAGGTAACGGAATGCCTCACCGCCTTCCCATAGTGACTCGAACGCCACCCTTCGCGGAAACCACTCCTGCTGGCGCTTCTCGAATTCGCGAAGTCCGGCGGCTCGATCGCCCTTCTGCTGCCAGATGTCGAAGCTGCGGGCATCGAGAACGGCATCTGTTTCGTCAAAACAGCGGATCTTCTCCGCGCTGACGTTGGTGCCGGCAGCCGCGCGGCCCGCAAGTGCCCGGAACTCCTGCAGGCCGCCGGACGTATCTGCGGCAACCAGGGCATCTGCTCGGGCGGAAATTCCGGCTGTGTTCGCGGCAGTGATCGTCTCGACAGCCCAGGCCATGAGTCACTTCATACCGTGTTGCGCCGACATGTTCCATGCACGCTCAATCAGGAGGCCAACGACACACCGGCTCAGTCCTGGAGCCGCTCCCTGACCTGACGGATCGCAACCGGCGCGCCCGGCAGCCCGCCCGGACGCGACACGTAGTCGCCCACTCCGACACAGGTGAACAGCAACGTCACCAGGTTTTCGGACTGGCCGAGCAGGGCCGGCACCTCGCTGTCGGCGAAGGTCATGCCGGACGCGGTGGCCCCGAGCGCGTAGGCCGCCAGGTGCAGCCGCCCCTCGACCAGGCCGGCGGCGAGCTGGGCGTCCCGGTAGCCCCGGTCGTCCAACTCGGCGCCGTCGATCGCGCCGATCACCACGTAGCCGGCGTCCGCGGCCAGGTACTGGTCCAGGGCCACCCGCAGCAGCTCGTCGCGCAGCTCGGCCTGCCGCCGCGGGGTGTCGAGGTCGGGCCAGCGGTAGATGCCCGGGACGGTGTCCTGCACCCCGTGCACCACCACCCAGTGCGGCACCTCGATGCCGCGCATCGCCGCCCGCATCGGCCAGTCCAGCAGCCGGCGCGGCAGCCGGGCGTCCCGGTTCATCAGCCGCTGCGAGCCGCGCCGCAGGATCACCTCGTCCAGCGCGGGTGAGTCGGGGACGTCGGCCAGCGCCGTGCCGCCCGGCCATGCCGGGCCCCATTCGTCGCTGTCGCCGGCCCGCTGGGCTTGCGTGCACAGCGGAAACTCGACCTCGGGCAGGCTGCCCGGCGTGGCCGGACCGCTGGCGTCGGTGGCCGGCGTTCCGTCGCCGAGGACGACCAGCGCCAGCGGGAACTCGTGCACGCCGTCGGCGCCCACCAGCCGGGTGATCGCGGCATCGGGGAACCGGGTCCGCAGGCCAGGCCCGGCCCCGGCGCTGTCGGCCGCGGCGATCAGCTGGGACAGCGCGGTGCCGGCGTCCCAGTAGAGGTGGCGCCAGCCCCGCTCGGCGTAGCGCCAACCGGTCCGCCAGGGAACGCCGGTGACGATCAGCGTGCTGGCCGTCCCGCCGGGCGCGGGCCCGACCTGCACCAGGGCATGCTCGACGGGGTCATACCAGTGCACCCCATCCGGTACGCCGGCAATTCCCCGGATGCTGGCATAGACCTCCAGCGGGAACCGGGCACCGGCCGAGCCCGCGGCCCGGAACAGGACCTGGCCCCAGGCACGCTCGCCGGTCCGGACGACGCCCGCGCCGAGGTAGAGGATCCGGCCGAGCTGCGCGGCGTCCAGCGGCTTGCTCGGCGCCGGGACGCCTGCCAGCACCGCGGTGGCGCTGACGCCCGGGTCCGGCAGCTCGCGTGGCAACGGCGTCACCGGCAGGCCGGCGTCGTACTGCTTCACCCACGGCGGGCGGGTGGCCAGGTCGTTGGGTTCCAGATCGTGCCGGACCCGGGGGTCATCGACCGGCACGTCCCACTCCTGATCGAGGGTGTAGGACGTCAGCCGGTGCAGCAGCCCGGCTCCGCTCTCCAGATCCATGCGGTCAGCCTGCCAGGTGGCCGGGTACGACCGACACCCGCTTCCGCTCCAGTGTCCGGCGATGCGCGGATGGATCGCGTCGAGGCTTACAGCCCCACCACCCCCAGTTGGGCGCGCGCTATCTCGGTTACGGCCGGGTGGACCCACATTGGACCATGATGACTGCATGGCAGATAGACGCCCAGGCATCCCCGCAGCGGTTCAGCGAGAGGTCAAGACGGAGAGTGGATACCGCTGTGCCATGCCGAATTGTCGAGAACCTAGGACCGAACTCGCGCACATCGTGCCGTGGGCGACAGTAAGGAAACACGAGGCGAGCAACCTAATCGCGCTGTGCCCTACAGATCATGCTCGTTTCGATGCTGGGGAGATCCCGCGTCAGGTGATCGAGCAGATCAAGGCGAACCAGGCAGTACTCAGTTCCCGATACACGGAGCTGGAGCGTCGTGTGTTGCAGTGGTTCGGTCGCAACCCCACCAAGACGATGATCTGTCTCGACTGGAGTAGCGGTCTGATGTATGAATCGCTGCTGCTCGACGGCTTCCTCGAACCCGAGGATCCAGATGATGAGGCGAAGGCCATGAAAATGACCTGGGCAGACGAAGGGGACGAGGCGCTCACGTCGCCTTCATTCAGCGCTCCCTTCGGTCCCCGATTACTGCGGCTCACTGCTAAAGGAAAGGCCCTGGTTGACCGGGTCGCAGCGGCGGAGGCCGTCGAATAGAACTCCAGCCGGGCCGAGCGCGGCAACCTGCCGGCGCAGAGCGCGCCGAAGCTCCCCTCATAGAGCCCGACGGCGTCCGGCCCGGCTGCATCAGCCGCCGGAATCGTCGAGTTCGGCGCCGAACGGCACCTCGCGGGACTCCCGGTCGGCCAGCCAGCCCTCCGGCAGCGCCACCTTCCGCGCGCCGGTGGTGCGCCCGCGCGGTTGCCCGAGCACCTCGGCGGGAAAGAGCTGGCTCTGGTCGAGCCGGCCGAGCAGCTCGGCAAGCTCGGCCAGCCCGGACGCCAGCGCCAGGGCCCGGCGCAGCTCGCTGCCGACCGAGAATCCCTTGAGATACCAGGCGACATGCTTGCGGAAGTCGGTGACGCCGCGCTCCTCGCCCAGCCAGTCGGCCAGCAGCTCGGCATGCCGGTACATCGCGACGGCCACCTGGTCCAGGCCCGGCAGGGCCAGCTGCCGCTCACCCCGGAACGCCGCCGCCAGGTCGCCGAACAGCCAGGGCCGGCCCAGGCACCCCCGGCCCACCACCACCCCGGCACAGCCGGTCTGCTCGACCATCCGCACCGCGTCGGCGGCCTCCCAGATGTCGCCGTTGCCCAGCACCGGGATGTCGAGCAGGCTCGCCAGCTCGGCGATCGGCTCCCAGTCGGCCTTGCCGCCGTAGAAGTCGGCCGCCGTCCGGCCGTGCAGGGCGACGTAGCCCACCCCGGCGTCCTGGGCCCGCAAGCCAGCCTCGCGGTAGGTCAGGTGGTCGGCATCGACGCCCAGGCGCATCTTGACCGTCACCGGCAGCTGCCCGTCGGCGGCCCGGACGGCGGCGCCCACCAGGTCGGAGAACAGGTTGATCCGCCATGGCAAGGCAGAACCACCGCCGCGCCGGGTCACCTTCGGAACCGGGCAGCCGAAGTTCAGGTCGACGTGGTCGGCCAGGTCCTCGGCGACGATCATCCGTACCGCGCGGGCCACGATCTCGGGGTCGACGCCGTAGAGCTGGATCGAGCGGGGCGTCTCGTCGGCGGCGAAGGTCACCATCCGCAGCGTCTTGGGGTTGCGCTCGACCAGCGCCCGGGACGTGATCATCTCCGAGATGTAGAGCCCGGCGCCGTACTCGCGGCACAGCCGGCGGAACGCCACGTTGGTGATGCCGGCCAGCGGCGCGAGCACCACCGGCGGATCGACGACGAGCCGCTCGCCGATCCGCAACGGCGCCGTGACCGGCGTCAGCGCGGTGGTCATGCTCAGCAGCCGATCAGCCGGGTCGCCAGGTAGTCCTCGACCTTGTCCAGCGCCACCCGCTCCTGGGTCATCGCGTCCCGCTCGCGGATCGTGACGGCCCGGTCGTCGAGGGTGTCGAAGTCCACGGTGACGCAGTACGGCGTGCCGATCTCGTCCTGGCGGCGGTAGCGCTTGCCGATCGCCTGGGTCTCGTCGTACTCGACGTTCCAGTGCCGGCGAAGCGCCCCGGACAGGTCCCGGCCGATCGGCGACAGGTCGGCGTTGCGCGACAGCGGCAGCACCGCGACTTTCACCGGGGCCAGTCGCGGGTCGAACTTGAGCACGGTGCGCTTGTCCATGCCGCCCTTGGTGTTCGGGGCCTCGTCCTCGGTGTAGGCGTCCAGCAGGAAGGCCAGCGTCGCCCGGGTCAGGCCGGCTGCCGGCTCGATGACATAGGGCGTCCAGCGCTCATTCTTCTCTTGATCGAAGTAGCTCAGGTCCACCCCGGAGTGCTTGGAGTGGGTGGACAGGTCGAAGTCGGTGCGGTTGGCGATACCTTCGAGCTCGTCGAACTCCTTGCCGCCGAAGTTGAAGCGGTACTCGATGTCGACGGTGCGCTTGGCGTAGTGCGACAGCTTCTCCTTCGGGTGCTCGTAGAAGCGCATGTTGTCCGGGTTGAGGCCGAGGCCGACGTAGAAGTCCCAGCGCGCCTGCAGCCAGTACTCGTGCCACTGCTCGTCGGTGCCCGGCTCGACGAAGAACTCCAACTCCATCTGCTCGAACTCACGGGTACGGAAGATGAAGTTGCCCGGCGTGATCTCGTTGCGG
>JAVEEO010000516.1 GCA_030840415.1 Pseudonocardiales bacterium
TGTCCGACCTGCTCTGGGAGCTCAACGGCGAGACCGGTGCCTCGCACGCCTACGAGACGGCACCGACCCGGGGATCCGACCCCGCGCTGGCCGCCGCCTTCCTGGGGGCCGACCTCGACCCCGACGAGCAGGGCCGCTGGCAGATCAGCAGGATCATCGCCGGCGACAACTCCTCACAGCAGGCCCGCTCGCCGCTGCGGGCACCGGGGGTGGCGGCCCGGCCGGGGGAGCTGATCCTCGCCGTGAACGGGCGCGAGGTCGGGCCGGCCGGTCCCGCCGAGCTGCTGCGCGGCACCGCCGACCAGCCCGTCGAGCTGCGGCTCTCGCGGGCCGGCGTCGAGCGGTCGGTGGTGGTCCGCCCGCTGCCCAATGACACGGAGTTGCGGTACCTGGACTGGGTGGCCAGCCGCCGTAGCGCGGTGCACCGGGCCAGCGACGGCCGGATCGGCTACGTCCATGTGCCCGACATGATCTCCAGCGGCTGGGCCGCCTTCCACCGCGACCTGCGGATCGAGATGGCCAGGGACGCGCTGCTGGTCGACACCCGCGACAACCGCGGCGGCAACACCTCGCAGCTGGTGATCGAGAAGCTGGCCCGGCGGGTGGTGGGCTGGTCCACCGGGCGGCACTATCCCACCAGCTCCTACCCCGCCAGCGCGCCGCGCGGGCCGCTGGCGTCCCTGGCCAACCAGCACGCCGGCTCCGACGGCGACATCGTCAACGCCGCCTTCCAGGCCATGCGGCTCGGCCCGGTGATCGGCACCCGGACCTGGGGCGGCGTGATCGGCATCGACGGCCGGTACCAGCTGGTCGACGGAACCGAGGTGACCCAGCCCCGGTACTCCTTCTGGTTCGAGAACTACGGCTGGAGCGTGGAGAACCACGGCGTGGACCCGGACCAGGTGGTAGAGCTGCCACCACAGGCCTGGGCGCAGGGCGCCGATCCGCAGCTGCAGGCCGGCATCGACTACCTGCTCGCCGAGCTCGACCGCAGGCCTGCCCCGCCCCGGCCGGACCTGGCCCAGCGACCGTCCCGCCGGGCGCCGGAGCTGCCACCGAGACCGTGACGTGACGCAGACCTCACCAGGCCAGCTGTGATGTCGGGCGAGGTCGGACTTGGTATTGCAAGCGTTTGAAGACCGGTAAACTGGGGTCATTCATGTTGGCGTCGCCTTAGAGACGCCGCCGGGCTCGTTTCACGGATAGCCGCGCAGTGTCTGCGCGGCGGCTACCTCACCGAGACGCGCTGACGATCTCGATGGGAATCCTCCGTGCCCTTTTCTGCCCGGCAGCCAGCCGCTGCCCGCGCGTCCTCGCGCCGTTTCACCGCTGCCGCCCACCGCAGCCCCGGCCCTACCGTTCCAGGCTCGCGCGGCCGGTCCAACAGCAGCGCCGCGAACCGGGCCGGCACCGTCAGGTCGAGCCGGGGCGGTCTGTTCGACGACCTGCCGCTGACCGTCCTCGACCCCGACGACCTGCCCAGCTTCGCCGACCTCGGGCTCGGCAAGCCACTGACCCAGGCCCTGGGCCGGGCCGGCATCACCACCCCGTTCCCGGTGCAGGCCGCGACCATCCCGGACGCGCTGGCCGGCCGTGACATCCTCGGCCGGGCGGCCACCGGCGCCGGCAAGACGCTGGCCTTCGGGTTGCCGATGATCGCGCGCCTGGAAGGCGGCAAGGCCCGGCCACGCCGTCCGCGTGGCCTGGTGCTGGTTCCGACCCGTGAGCTGGCCATGCAGGTCACCGACAGCCTGGCACCGCTGGCCCAGGCTCGGGATCTGTCCCTGCGCCTCGTGGCGGGCGGCCTGCCGATCAGCAAGCAGATGCAGGGACTCATCCGCGGCACCGACATCGTGGTAGCCACTCCCGGCCGGCTGATCGACCTCATCGAGCGCCGGGCCTGCGACCTGTCAGACGTGCGGGTCAGCGTGCTGGACGAGGCCGACCACATGGCCGACCTCGGGTTCCTGCCGGTGGTGCGGCAACTGCTCGACCAGACTCCTGCCGACAGCCAGCGGCTGCTCTTCTCGGCCACCCTGGACGGCGACGTCGCAAAGCTGGTGACCCAGTACCTCACCGATCCGGTGATCAAGGCGCTGGCCTCGCCACAGGCTGCGGTCGACACCATGGACCATCACGTGTTCCGGGTTCCGGCCGGGCACAAGTGGCAGTTGGTCACCCAGATCGCAGCGCGGCAGGGGCGGACCATCCTGTTCGTGCGCACCAAGTTCGGTGCCGAGCGGCTGGCCGACAACCTCAACCGGGCCGGCGTGGCCGCCAGCGCCCTGCACGGTGGCCGCAGCCAGGCCGAGCGCACTCGGGCCTTGAACGGCTTCAAGAACGGCACGGTCGATGCGCTGGTCGCCACCGACGTGGCAGCCCGCGGCATCCACGTCGATGACGTCTCGCTGGTGCTGCATGTCGATCCGCCGGCCGATTCCAAGGACTACCTGCATCGCTCCGGACGTACTGCCCGGGCCGGCGAGTCCGGCCTGGTGGTCAGCATCGTCACGCCGAACGACGAGCGTGCCGTCCGAGCGCTGATGTCCGGCGCCGGGGTCTCGCCCGAGCAGCGCAGCGTGCTGCCCGGCGATGCGCAGATGCGGGCACTGACCGGTGCCCGGGAGCCCTCCGGAGTGCCGCGTACCCAGCCGGCGCCCAGCCGCCGGGAAGCCGATCGAGCCTCCGGTGGCGACCGGTCCTGGCGCGATCACGGCCCGGCTGCCGGCCGCGAGCGGTCCTCGCGCGGCACACCCCGGTTCGAGACGGGCCGCCCGGACGGCCGGCCAGTTCGCGAAGCCGGCCGGTCCCGCCCGAGTGCTTCCGGTACTTACCGCCGACCCGGCAGCTGATTCGAGCCGACTCGAACCGAGTCGGCAGGGTAGCGCGACTGGTCGGGGTGCGCCCGGCGTCGCGGGCAGATGTGATGATGGGCGGTGATGACCGCCGAAAAGTCGCTCCAGCCGGGCCGCCTGGGCCCGCCCGACTCTGCCAGCCAGCTCGCCGAAGCCTCCGGCGAGCTGGTGGCGATGTCGTTCCCGGGTGCCCGGCGGGTGGCCGGCTGGCTGTTCTGGGTGGTGTTCCCGGCCCTGTGCCTGGCCGCCCTCGCGCTCGCGGTGCTCAACATCGCCGGACACATCGGTGACCATCCCACCGGCATCCGGGGCACCTTCATCGTGAGCCCGCGCAGTTGCGTCCAGGGAATCTGCTCGTTCGGCGGTACGTTCACCTCCGACGACGGCACTATCAAGAACCTGCCGTTGCTCGGTGATCCACGCTGGCACTCCCAGGACGTGCACCAGGTGATGTTCGACCCGAACAGCGTCGAGGTGACCGCTCTGCCGGGTCACTGGGACCCCACCCCGTCGGTGATCGCGGCCCTGGGAAGTGTGACCTACCTGGGTCTGGTGGGCTCCTTGGTACGCGGGGCCCGGCGGGATCGGCGACACTAGTACCAGAGACAGTGGACGGCGGCCCGCCAGGGGTCGCTGCCCGAGCCGCCGCGAGGGCGGCCGTGGACGGGAACAGCCCGCCGCGCGCACCGACGCATTTCCGACGAGAGAAGAGTCATGTCCGACCACAGTGCTGCCGAGGCCGGCAACGACGCCATCCGTTCCTCGATCCGCAATGTCGCGATCGTCGCGCACGTCGACCACGGCAAGACCACCCTGGTCGACGCGATGCTGTGGCAGAGCGGCGCCTTCGGGGCGCATCAGCACGTCGATGAGCGGGCGATGGACTCCAACGACCTGGAGCGTGAGAAGGGCATCACGATCCTGGCCAAGAACACCGCGGTGAACTACGTCTCGCCCGACGGCGAGCGGATGATCATCAACATCATCGACACGCCGGGCCACGCCGACTTCGGCGGCGAGGTCGAGCGCGGCCTGTCGATGGTCGACGGGATCGTGCTGCTGGTCGACGCCTCCGAGGGCCCGCTGCCGCAGACCCGGTTCGTGCTGCGCAAGGCACTGTCGGCAAAGCTGCCGGTCATCCTGGTGATCAACAAGGTCGATCGCCCCGATGCCCGCATCGCCGAGGTCGTCGACGAGACCTACGAGCTGTTCCTGGAGCTCGACGCGTCCGACGCGCAGATCGAGTTCCCCATCGTCTATGCCTCGGCCCGGGCCGGCCGCGCGTCGCTGAAGCGGCCGGAGGACGGCGGCATGCCGGAGGAGGAGAACCTCCAGCCGCTG
>JAVEEO010000518.1 GCA_030840415.1 Pseudonocardiales bacterium
GTCCCGGGATGGCTCCAGTTGGTGCTGTTCCTGGCCGGCCTGATCCTGGCACTGGAGCTGACCCAGGCGCGCAGCGTCGTCGCCGACCGGATCTTGCGCCGCCTGCTGTTCCGGACGCCGGACGGCCGGTCGATCCGGCTCAAGGACCTGAACCCCGCCATGACGCACCTGCTGTGCGCCACCGAGGTCCAGTCGAAGGTGCATGCCTACTTCTCGCGAGCCTTCACCTACAGCTACGAGTACGGCACCTCGACCGGCGCCGGTGACCTGCAGCTGTCCACCGCGGTGCAAGCCTCGGCCTGCTTCCCGGGCGGCTTTCCGGCCCGCTCGCTGTCGGCGGCCAAGCTCGGCTTCACCGCCCCGCACCGCAAGACGCTGTGGCTGGTGGACGGCGGGGTGTACGACAACATGGGCGAGCAGTGGGCACAGCGATTCATCAGCCGGATGGCGGGCGATCCCGCCCTCGCCGCCGTCGCGGGCACACCTCCGCAGAACCTGCTGGTCGTCAACGCCTCGGCACGCGAAGGATGGTCCACCGCCCCGTCCCTGATGCGGGTGCCCCTGCTGGGTGAACTGCTGACCCTGTTGCGGGAGAAGGACATTCTCTACCAGGTCGGCACCACCAACCGGCGCTTCGGCCTGATCCGCCAGTTCGACACGGTCCGGCTCGCACAGGCCTTGCCGCCCGGGCCGCAGCGAGGCGCCCTGCTGGGCAATGCCGGGCTGAACGGGGCACTGACCCACATCGCCACCGATCCGCGCTGGACCAGCACCGCCACGATGTCCTCGCCGTCGGAGCAGGCTGCCTGCGCCGAGGTGACCGCAGCGCTCGCGGCTTTCACCGACCATGCCTGGATCGACGAGGCCCACAAGCGCTGCCCCAAGGTGCCGACGACGCTAGCGAAGGTGGGCCGGACGAACGCCGCCGCCTTGCTGTGGCTCGGCTACGTCCTGACGATGGCCAACCTGCACGTGTTCTTCGGTGCTCCGCTGTGTGAGCTGCCGACCCGGCAGCGGTTGGAAGCCTTGATGGCGTGAGCGAAACCGTTACGGAGGTGCCGCAGTGACCGCGCCCCCGCCCGGCAGCACCGTCGCCTGGGCCCCGGAGGACCTGCCGGTGCCGGCCGAGCAGTTGGCCGCCCTCAGTTACGTCGTGGTGGAGGAGATCGTCGGACGGCTGCTGTTGCTGCTGCGCTGGTCGTGGCCCGATGTCGACTGCTACGGCCGGCTGCTGTGGCCGCCGAGCAGCGAATACGCCTGTGACGCGGCCGCGATCGACCTCGAGCTGATGCAAGCCCAGCTCTACACGCCGAACCGGGTGCGGCGCCGGCCGCGGTGCGGAGACACCTTCGCCGTAGCCGGTCCGGCCGGCCCCGGTTGGCAGGGTGAGCAGGCGCTGGACGACCTGCGCCGGCTGTTCTCAGGTCCGGTCTACGACGTATCCGCCGATGCTCACGAGGCCGCCAGGTTCGCCTACCACGCCAGCCTCGGTGCGGTGCCTTCCGCCGCCCTGGTCGACCGGCGAACCCGGGATGCGCAGGCCGACACCCTGCGATCGCGGGCGGCCCGGCCGCTGCGGGCGTTGCGGATCGGCGCCCCGCCCCGGAGGTCCCGGTGACCGCCCCGGAGGTCCCGGTGACCGGGCCGGCGGGCGTGATCCACGCGGTGCCCGAGGCCAGCCTGGCGGCGGTCGCCGCACCTCCCGGCGCGCTGCTGGCCGCCATCGCCGAGGACCCGGACGCGCTGGTGTACTTCCTGCTCAACGTCGGCGACGGCGACACCCAACTGCTGCTGCTGCCACCCAACAGCAACGACCACATCCGCCGGCTGGTCATCGTCGACGTGGCCACCCCGGGCAAGCTTCCCGCGCTGATCGAGGCGCTGCACGCCGCCGGACTGATCCAGGCGCCGGGGAGCACCGGCCAGATCGCGCTGCTGGTGGCCACCCACCCGCACTTCGACCACATCGGTGGCATGACCGACCTGCTGGAGCGCTACAACGGCCCGTCCGGCTGCGTCGACCAGTTCTGGGAGCCCGGCTACTTCTTTCCCACCCCGTCCTTCCACAACCTGATGCTGGCCCTGGAGACCAGCCCGTGGGTGCGCCGGTTGCAACCGACCGCCGGAACCCGGCTGACCCTGGACTGGGTGCGGCTCACCGTGCTGGGACCGGGCATCGGCCTGCGCAACAGGTTCGACACCTACGGCGTCGAGATCAACGACTCGTCGCTGACCATCATGGTCGACTATCCCGCCAATCACCTGTTCGCCGAGCCCTCGAACGGATCGCGCAAGGACCGGCGCGCTGCCAATGAGCCCTCCCGACGACTGCTGCTCGGCGCCGATGCCCAGTTCACCTCCTGGGCGCAGACCACCGTCGACTTCCCGGATCTGCAGCAGTCCCTGAACCCGGCGCTGGCCAAGGAACTGCGTACCGCCCGCGGCAAGGATTACCTCAAGGCCGACGTGTTCAAGCTCTCCCACCATGCCTCCAAGCACGGCATCAACCTCGAACTGATGGAGCGGGTCAGCGCGCCGGTCGCGCTCGTCTCATCGGTGGCCGGCGGCGGTAAGTACGGATTTCCGCACCAACTGGCCATGGAGGCCGCCCGCGAGGCGCGCCAGACCACCGCGTCCAAGGGCACCGCCCGCGAGTCCGATCAGCAGCTGGGCATCCACGTCACCGGCGCCGACCTCGACAACGGCGCACCGGCCGGGTCGATCGCCGTCGTCGTCTCCCGCCGGACCGGAAGCCCGCTCCGGCTGTTCCGGCTGGGCGACGGCCCCCGGGCGCCGATCGACCTGGCCGCGGCCAGGGAGGTGCGCGCGATCAAGCCGGTCCGGCCTTGACCGGCTAGACCTTTGACCGGCCTTGACCGGCTCGGCCTCAGCCGGCCGTGCTCGAGTGCTCCGGGCAGAGCCCGAACACCTCCAGGGTGTGGCTGATCTCGGTGTAGCCGGCGGCGGCCGCCACCCGCTCGGCCCAGGCCTCGACCTCGGGCCCGCTGACCTCGACGCTGCGGCCGCACTGCCGGCAGACCAGGTGATGATGGTGGTCCTCGGCAGGCTTGCCGGTACCGGCCGGCACCCCGCACAGCCGGTACTGGGACTCGCCGTCGGCGGTGTGCACCACGTCGGCGCTGCCCTGCTCGGCCAGGGTGGCCAGGTGCCGGTAGACCGTGGTCAGCCCGATCCGGTCGCCGCGCCGGCGCAGCTCGGCGAACAGGTCCTGGGCGGTCCGGAACCCGTCGGCCTCACGCAGGATCGACTCGAGGGCCTCGGCCTGCCGGGTGTTGCGCAGCCGGGTGGAAGGCGGACCGGCCGGCGCCGAGGTGCCTGTCCGTTCTGCGGTCATCAGTGTTTCCTCCTGTCGGCCGTCCGCCCGCGTCGCCACCAGTGTTCCCTATCGACCACTTTCCGCGCTGGGGATGCTCGGCTGGGTTGGCTCCGCTGAGCTCGTTCTGATCGAGCGCTGACCGCTCAGCCCAGCCGGGACAGCTGCTCGGCAGCCAGTGGCGCCAGGTTGGCGGTCGCGATGGTGACCGAGGCGTCCGGGTGGACGGTCACGGTGTCGGCGGTGACCGCGCCGTCGCGCCGGTCGATGCTCAGCAGCACGAACGGCGCGGGGTTGCGCGGAGTGGTCAGGCCACCGAAGCCGTCGCCGGCGCCGTGCCCACCGGTGCTGCCCAGGATGATCCGGCGGACCACCCCGTTCGGGGTCTGGACGTCGGTGCTCGGCCTGCCGGTGTAGTCGTGGCCGCCGATCACGATCGGCACGCAGCCGCTG
>JAVEEO010000078.1 GCA_030840415.1 Pseudonocardiales bacterium
CGAGCAGCCGTACCCGGTCCAGATCTGGCTGGCCGACGTCAGCTATGCCGAGGGGGTGGAGCACTATCAGGTGCCATTGGTGCTGCGCACCGAGGCGGTCGAGCAGCTGAGCCACGCCCTGGTCGGCTCGGTGCCCGACGCCGACGGCGGCCCGCCGATCGAGCTCTACGACGCCCTGCACGACAAGGAGGTCACCGGCCTGTGGCTGCAGGCGATGGCCGAGCAGGCCACCGTGGACGGGGTGAGCTTCGTCCGGGTGGTCGAGGCGCCCGAGATCCCGCTGCGCGAGTCGAGCCTGGCGTTGAGCAGCGAGCAGTCCAACACCTCGCTGGTCTACGGCGACGCCGCGATCCTCAAGGTGTTCCGGCGGCTGGAGGCCGGCCTCAACCCCGACATCGAGGTGCACGCGGCGCTGGGCAAGCTCGGCGGCCGGCACGTCGCCAAGCTGATGGGCTTTGTCAGTGCCGAGCTGGACTCCGACGTCTGGAGCCTGGCGATGCTGCAGGAGTTCATGACCACCGCCTCGGACGGCTGGCAGTTGGCCACCAGCAGCGTGCGCGACCTGATGGCCGAGGCCGACCTGCACGCCGAGGAGGCCGGCGGTGACTTCGCGGCCGAGGCGCACCGGCTCGGCGTCTCCACCGCCGAGGTGCACGCCGACCTGGCCGAGGCGTTCGGAACCTCGGTGCTGGACTCGGCCGAGCTGGCCGAGCGGGCCGCCACCATGAACGCGCGGCTGACCGCGGCGCTGGCCGAGGTGCCCGAACTGGCCGAGGTCGCCGACGGCCTGCGGCAGGCCTACGCCGACTTCGCCGAGCTGCCCGGCCAGGTGGTGGCCCAGCGGGTGCACGGCGACCTGCACCTGGGCCAGGTGCTGCGGACCGCGCACCGCTGGGTGATCCTGGACTTCGAGGGCGAGCCGGCCAAGACGATCGGCGAACGGCAGGCCCACGACTCCCCGATCCGGGACGTCGCGGGCATGCTGCGCAGCTTCGACTACGCCGCCCGGCACCAGCTGATCGACATGGGCAGCACCTCGCAGTCGGAATTCCGCGCGGCCGAGTGGGCCGCGCGCAACCGCAGCGCGTTCTGCACCGGCTATGCCCAGGGCGGCGGCCAGGACCCCCAGGACGCGGCCGTGCTGCTGCGTGCCTTCGAAGCCGACAAGGCGGTCTACGAGTCGGTGTACGAGGCTCGCAACCGCCCGAACTGGCTGCCCATCCCACTCGCCTCGTTGCACCGATTGGCAGGAAGCGCATGAGCACCCCGTCCGAACCCACCAACGACCCCACCGGCGCGACCGCCGACGCGCCGTCCGCCGCCTCGGAAACCCCCAGCGCTCCGGCCCGGGCGGCCCGCAAGGCCACCGGCGCGGCCAAGGCGGTGGCGAAGAAGGCGGCCGGGGTGGCCAAGGCGCCGGCCAAGAAGGCCACGAGCGCGACCAAGGCACCCGCCAAGAAGGCCGCCGCCAAGGCGCCCGCGAAGAAGGCCGCGGCGAAGAAGGCCGATGCTGCAGCCGTGGTGTCGGCCACCGGTACCGGCGACCTCGCCACCACCGAGGAGGCCACCGCGCTGGCCACCCGGCGGGAATCGGCTCATCCCAGCCCCGCCGATGAGCAGGGCAGCGCGTCGGAGTCGCAGCAGCTGGACCAACCGCAGCCGCCGCCCAGCCAGCAGGACCTGGACCGGTTGGCCGCGGGCACCCATTCCGGTCCGCACTCGGTGCTCGGCGCGCATCCGGCCGGGCCGGGCAGGACCGCCATCCGCACCCTGCGCCCGGAGGCCAGCGCGGTCAGCGCCATCATCGCCGGCGAGCGCTACCCGCTGGAGCAGTTGCACCCGGGCGGCATCTTCGGCGCGGTGATCGATGTCGGCCCGACCGATTACCGGCTCGAGGTCAGCTACGGCGACCAGCAGTTCATCGTCGACGATCCGTACCGCTGGCTGCCGACCCTGGGCGAGCTGGACCTGTACCTGCTGGGCGAGGGCCGGCACGAGCAGCTGTGGGACGTCCTGGGCGCGCACGTGCGCAGCTACGACACCCCGGCCGGCCAGGTCACCGGCACCTCGTTCGCCGTCTGGGCGCCGCACGCGCAGGCCGTCCGGGTGGTCGGTGACTTCGACTACTGGTCGGGACGGGCGTTTCCGATGCGTTCGATGGGCGGCCCCGGCATCTGGGAGCTGTTCATCCCCGGCGTCGGCGACGGCTGCCGGTACAAGTTCCAGATCCTCGGCGCCGACGGCGAGTGGCGCGACAAGGCCGACCCGATGGCCTTCGCCACCGAGGTGCCACCGGCGACCGCCTCGGTGGTGTTCACCTCCGACTACACCTGGGGCGACGACGACTGGCTGGCGACCCGGGCCCAGACCCCGTGGCACGCCGCGCCGATGTCGATCTACGAGGTGCACCTGGGCTCCTGGCGACTGGGCCTGAGCTACCGGGAGCTGGCCGAGCAGTTGGTCGACTACGTCCGCGACACCGGTTTCACGCACGTGGAGTTCCTGCCGGTGGCCGAGCATCCCTTCGGCGGCTCATGGGGCTACCAGGTGTCGTCCTACTTCGCCCCGACCTCCCGGTTCGGCAACCCGGACGACTTCCGCTACCTGGTCGACGCGCTGCACCAGGCCGGCATCGGCGTGATCGTGGACTGGGTGCCGGCGCACTTCCCGAAGGACTCCTTCGCGCTGGCCCGCTTCGACGGCACCCCGCTGTACGAGCATGCCGACCCGCGCCGCGGCGAGCAGCCGGACTGGGGCACCTACGTCTTCAACTTCGGCCGCAGCCAGGTCCGCAACTTCCTGGTCGCCAATGCCCTGTACTGGCTGGAGGAGTACCACATCGACGGCCTGCGGGTGGACGCGGTTGCCTCGATGCTCTACCTGGACTACTCCCGCAAGGCCGGCGAATGGCTGCCCAACGTGCACGGCGGCCGGGAGAACCTGGAGGCGGTGGCCTTCCTGCAGGAGATGAACGCCACCGTCTACAAGCGGGTGCCCGGCGTGATCACGATCGCCGAGGAGTCCACGTCCTGGCCGGGCGTGACCCGTCCGACCCACCTCGGCGGCCTCGGCTTCGGCTTCAAGTGGAACATGGGCTGGATGCACGACACGCTGGGTTACATCCAGCACCAGCCGGTGCACCGGCAGTACCACCACCACGAAATGACCTTCTCGATGGTCTACGCCTACTCCGAGAACTACGTGCTGCCCTTCAGCCACGACGAGGTGGTGCACGGCAAGGGCTCGCTGCTTAACAAGATCCCCGGCGACCGGTGGCAGCAGATGGCGACCCTGCGCGCGCTGTACGCCTTCATGTGGGCGCACCCGGGCAAGCAGCTGATCTTCCAGGGCTCGGAGTTCGCCCAGGGCGGCGAGTGGAGCGAGGGCCGCACGCTGGACTGGTGGCTGCTCGACGGTGCCGACCACGCCGGGGTACGCCGGGTGGTGTCAGACCTGAACCAGCAGTACCGCGGTGACCGGGCGCTGTGGTCGCAGGACACCTCGCCGCAGGGCTTCGGCTGGATCGACGCCAACGACGCCAGCGGCAACGTGTTCTCGTTCCTGCGCTGGGGCGACGACGGCTCGGTGCTGGCCTGCGTGGCCAACTTCTCGTCGGTGCCGCACGAGCGCTACCGGCTCGGGTTGCCCAGGCAGGGTCGCTGGGACGAGGTGATCAACACCGACGCCGAGCTCTACGGCGGCTCCGGGGTGGGCAATCTCGGCTCGGTCACCGCCGACGGCGACGGCTGGCACGGCCAGCCCACCTCGGCCCTGGTCCGGGTACCGCCACTGGGCACCATCTGGTTGCGCTACCGCCCGGAGGCCGAGCCGGCCGCCGGGCAGGCCGGGGCGCAGGAGTCGGTAGACGTCGACCAGCGGTAGCGGCGGGCTGTCGGCGCCGCGGGCCGGCCGGGTCGGTCCAGGAAACTGCCCGGACTGCCGGCACGCCTGGACCGAGCACATTCGGCCCCAGCCGTGCCCGGAGTGCCGGTACGAGATCGAACACCGGGATCCGGATGCGCCTGCTTCGGCCTGCCGGCGGTTCGCACCCGAACCGCCAGAGGCCCTGGCGAACCCGGCCCCCTGACCGGGCCGCATCCGGTCCGGCTCGTGCGCGGCGTCACTTCGGGGCGTCTCAGTTAGCACCGCCGCCGGTCGATGGGTAGGCCAGACACATCGACACGAAAGGGTTTTGAATGAGCCGTCTGTTCCGTCCAGCCGTGGCTGGCGTCGCGTTCCTGCTGACCTGTGGGATTCTCGGCTCCGCCAATCCCGCGTTCGCCGACAAGAGCGCCAAGATGACCGTGGACGACAAGTCCGCCAGCGTCACCGTCGATGACAAGTCCGCCAGCGTCACGGTGGACGACAAGTCCGCCAGCGTCACGGTGGACGACAAGTCGGCCGGCATCACCCTGACTCCGACCGACAAGAGCGCCTGACCCGCCGGCCGGGACTCCCCGGCCGGACTCGACCGCCGCACCCGGAGCTTAACCAGGCCGGGGGCGGCGGTCGCTGGCGTTTGCCCGCGGTTCCGGCGCCCGGATCTCGGGCGCCCGACTTCTGGCCTCCTACTAATTGGCGCATCCGGGAATACCCGTCCCCGAGCCATGGTTCGAGCATGTGGTTGCACATGCAACGAATTGAGGAGGCTGGAAGAAATGGCTGCCGTAACTGCTGACACCCTGACCCTGCCCCGGGTGACCGGGGCCGCGCTGGGCGACGTCGCGCGACAGGTGGTGGCGGTGACCACCGCCCCGGCCGGCACCGAGGGCGAAGGCTTTCCGGTGCGCCGCACCATGGCGGGCATCGACTACCGCTACCTGGACCCGTTCATCATGATGGACCACATGGGCGAGGTGGACTACGCCGCCGGCGAGCCCAAGGGCACCCACTGGCACCCGCACCGTGGCTTCGAGACGGTGACCTACCTGATCGAGGGCCAGTTCATCCACCAGGACACCCACGGTGGCGGTGGCGTGATCACCGAGGGCTCCACCCAGTGGATGACCGCAGGCGCCGGACTGCTGCACATCGAGACCCCGCCGGAGAAGCTGGTGGAAGAGGGTGGGCTGTTCCACGGCTTCCAGCTGTGGGTGAACCTGCCGGCCAGGGACAAGTTCCTGACGCCCAACTACCAGGGCATCGAGGCCGGCAACATCACGCTGCTGGCCAGCGCCGACGGCGGCTCGCTGCTGCGGGTGATCGCCGGCGAGGTGGACGGTCACACCGGTCCCGGATCGACGCACACCCCGATCACCCTGCTGCACGCCTCGGTGGCCCCCGGCCAGCAGCTGTCGCTGCCGTGGCAGCCGTCCTACAACGCGCTCGGCTACGTGATGGCCGGTTCGGGAACGGTCGGTCCCAAGGCCGAGCCTATCCACGCCGGCCAGCTCGCGGTGTTCGGCCCCGGTGACCGGATCACCGTCAGCGCCGACGCCCGCCAGGACAGCCGGACCAGCTCGATGGAGATCATCCTGCTGGGCGGCGAGCCGATCCGCGAGCCGATGGTGCACTACGGGCCGTTCGTGATGAACACCCGCGCCGAGCTCCAGCAGGCCCTGACCGACTACCAGGCCGGCCGGCTGGGCGTGATCCCGCCGAACGCGATCATGCCGCACCTCCCGCGCGGCCAGCGCAGCCCGCTGGAGGACTGACCCGGCCGGCCTTGCCCGGGTGATATTGAGCGGTCGCCAGCGCGACGCCTCGGTATCACACAGGACTGAGGCCTGGGGCATCCCACCGACGCTGAATCGGTGCGGTGGTTACGGCCACCGCACCGATTCAGCCCGGTACCGATACCGAGCGGCAGCCGAGCACAGCGGTGCCGCCGATGCCGTAGACGTTGCGCCCGTAGGCACACACCTGGTGCGGCCCGGGACTGGCCCGCATCAGCACCGCGAAGCCGTGCGCGGCACCCCAGCGCGGATAGTGCGCGGCCAGGTCCGGCCGCGGCTGGTTCGCCCAGATGCCGACCTGGCCCCCGGGCCGCTCGTACACCGCTACCGGCACCACCCCGACGCTGGTGTCCGGATCGAGTGCCCAGCCGGTGACCAGAATGCCCTGTCCGGTCGGCACCACCGAGTCCAGGTGCCCGATCGGAGTGCCGCTGACCAGCACCGTCCGGCACCCAAGCAGCACCGCGGCGCCGGCCCCGGCGGCGTTCAGCGCCCGCACGCACACGGTGTGCCGGCCCGGGCCCGCGTTCAGGGTCAGCCGGAAGCCGTGGTTGCTGCCGTAGCCCGGGTGGCTGCGGCCGACGTCCTCGCGCCGGCTGTCGGCCCGTACCGTGATCACATGGGCGTCCAGTTGGACGGTCACCGCGGTCGCCGCGGCGGTGTCCGGATCGATCGCCCAGCCCCGTACGAAGACCGACGCCAGCCCCGGCAGCACGTTGTCGAGGCTGCCCACCGGGTTGCCGGTACGGATCGGCACCCCGCGCGAGGCAGCCAGCCGCTGCCGCTCCCCCGCGGTCGGCCAGCCGTTCGGGCGGCAACCCTCCAGCGAGATCGACTGCTGCTGCATCACCGGTGCCGGCTGTCCGGCGCCACCGCAGAACGCGTGCCCGAAACCGAGCCAGTGGCCGGTCTCGTGGTTGACGACCAGGTGCCGGTAGTCGGCCAGCGAGGCCCCGCCGGCGTTCCAGGCCGGCGAGCCGGTCAGCCACCGGGTCTCGTTGATCACCACGTTGCGGCCGACCCGGCAGGAGTAGCTGCTGTCACAGGGCGAGCCGAAGCCGGGCACCCGGCCGGCAGCGGCCAGCCAGAGCGTGAAGTTGCCGCCCGAGGCGACCCGGCGAAAGGCGATCGAGCCGCCGAGGGACCAGCCACGCGGGTCGGCGTAGGTGCCCGCCGCCGCGGCCGCGAACGATTCAAGGTTGCTGCTGTTGGCCAGCCCGCGCACCTCGTAGGTGTAGACGAGCTGGGGCCCGGACGCGGCCGATGGCTGGCTGAAACCGAGGAGGCAGCCGGTCAGGCAGAGCAGGGCCGCGGCGAGGGTTTTGGTGGGCTGACGGTGCATCGGACGCTCCTGCCTGGTGCGGATGTCGCGATGCTGCCAGCCGGGCCAGCGCAGCGGCCAGCGAACCGGGGCCGGCGTTGCCAATCCGTTGCCATCGGTCGAACCTCTCGACGAGAGCCAGAAGCCAGGCAAGGCTTCGGCGACTGGAATGATTAATGCCGCCCAGCCGGCTGGGGCGTAATCCCTCGAACTCGATCATGCCGGGCCTCACGCTGCGACCCCATGAGGGCTGAGCGTCCGCAGAGAAGAAAACAGCCGCAGCGAGGTCACCGTACTGACGACACCGCTGCCGCGCAGCGCGCGCATCTCAGCACATGTACGCATAGCTGGCAGGCTATGACCATGATCGCTCGCGTACTAGAATCGCTACCTTCGACGATGGCGGGCCCGATCCTGCTGCCTGGATTCGCCGTCAAAGACGTTGCCAGCCTCACAGAGTGGGTCGAGGTTAGGCCCTTGCGAAAGATTAACTTCTTCGTTGGGAAAAATAATCACGGAAAAAGCACTTTGTTGAGAGCCTCTAAAGCGTTCAGCCAGGGACCGCATCACCCAGGTGACGCCGCACCGGCGCGAAAGGTCTTATGTCGCATAGCTGAGAGCGCTGGCGTGCACCACATGAACCTTCCATGGGAGTATTTTCTTCGAGCGGCATGCGGGGAAAATTTAGGTGAAGTGAATGCCGCAGGAGAGCTGGAATTCTGGCTGGAATTGGAAAGCGGCTTCCGCTTCCGGCCTTCAATTCCCCCTGGTGACGTCAAGGCTTGGAACAGGGTACTTAACCCCGCATACGGGAATAATTTATTACAAGTACTCATGAACGCAACCGGACTTATACAGGACCCCGGAGACGAGGTCGCGCTTCCACCATGGCGAATCATACCAGCATTTCGTCAAATCACTGAGCGGCCTGACGGGCACACAGATCTAGAAGCGGGCGCCGGGGTCATCAGAGAACTTCAAAGATGGCAAACCCCCGATAGTAAGGAGCCTACCTACCCTGGCGACCTTCTAGCGTTTCAGCGACTGACAGAGCTGCTCCAAGATGTGTTGGAAGACGATACCGCGAGGCTCCAAGTGCCCCATAGCCTGCGCGCCATACAGTTTGTCACACGCCAACATTCTACGCCTTTGGATATCGAGGAGTTGGGTGACGGCATCAAACAAGTGATCATGATCGGCGCTTCGGCGCTGAGGAATTCCGACACCATAATCTGCTTGGAGGAGCCAGAGATTCACCTCCACCCTGGTTTACAGAAGAAGCTTATTGCCCATCTGCAGGAGCGCACCGATAACCAGTACCTAATAGCTACGCACTCCACCCACATTTTGGATACGCCAGGAGCAGCCATTTTCCATATCGTCCATGACGGCGCCCGTACGCGCCTAGCAAACGTGATCAAAGTTGACGACTTGGTGAGGGTTAGTGAGGATTTAGGATACCGAGCTTCAGACTTACTGCAGGCTAATTATGTAATCTGGGTTGAAGGACCAGCCGATCGACTCTACTGGCGACGATGGTTGGAGCTTGTAGATCCGACCCTTCGCGAGGGTGTGCACTATACGACCATTTCGTATGGAGGCAGCCTTCTGGCTGATTTTTCGCTGCGCGGCGGAGACATTCAGGTAGATCAGCCAGACACCAGCTTATCTCGCTCGGAAACCTTGAGAGCTGACTTGGTGGACGTACTGAAAC
>JAVEEO010000119.1 GCA_030840415.1 Pseudonocardiales bacterium
TGTCGAGCATCCCGACCGGCATCTGGTTGACCAGCCAGTTCGGGTTGCGCGCCGACCGGCGCCGGGCCCGGCCCGCGTCGGGCGCGCGCTGGCCGGACCGGGCGACCGCGCCGCTGCCGGCACCGCCGGTCATCACCGCGTCCACCCCGCTGAACGGCTCGATGCTCATCAGCGCACGACGACCTGGTGTTTGGCCGACAGGAACAGCGAGTGCGGCTTGAGCCGGATGGTGTCGCGGCCGCTGCCCAGCCGGCGGCCGGTGCGCAGGTCGTACTCGAACAGCAGCAGCTCCTCGACCCGGTCGACGCCCTCCACCGACTCCAGCAACTGAGCGACCACCGAGCTGTTCAGGTCGGTGTCGAACATCCAGCCGATGCCCTCGGCACCGCCGGTGAGCGGGTTGATGTAGCGGGTCAACACGTCCACCGCGCGCTGGCGCACCAGCGGCGCGGGCCGGCCGGGCGGGGTGTGGACCAGAGCGACGACGCTGACGCCCTGGTAGTACGGGGTGCCGATCTCGACGGCGGTACCGACCAGCCGGTGCTGGTCGAGATGCTCGCTGATCTGGCGCAGCAGCGGAACCGAGATCGCGAAGTCGTCCAGCACGTGCTGGCGGGGATCGGTGCGGACCTGTGGCACCACCAGCATCCGGACCGGTCCAGTGCCGTTCGCCGCCGGCAGGCAGCGCGCCCGGGCCACCTCGATCGAGGCCTCCTGGGTCAGCCGCTCGAAGTCGCCGGCGGTCACCGCGCGCTGGCCGGTGCGCAGGGTCAGCGGCCCGCGAACCTTCGCCTCGGCAATAGTTTCGGGATCGACGCCCCCGGTAGCCGGGTGCCGGTTGCTCACGCCCGAGACGTAGGGCACCGTCGAGCGCAGCACGGTGAGCGTCCGGGCGCCGACGTTGCCGCTGGCGCCACCACCGTGCCGGTAGCCGGTGACGGTGATCTCGCTGCCGTCACGTGGGATCCGCCCGTGCTGGCGGACGATTCCGTTGGCGTAGCGCACCCGCGGGCCGAACCGGATCACCCCGCCGCCGCTCTCCCAGATGTAGTGCGGGTCGTCCGGGCCGGACCGGGTGAAGTCCTCGACCTCCTGCCACACCGTCGAGACGTTGCGGTCGATCACCACGACGTGTTCGCCCTCCGAGCGGGGCAGCACCGGCGCCCGGCTGACCGCGAAGGACTGGGCCGGCGTGCCGTCGCTGCGTCCGATCACCTCGCCGCCGGCGTGCTCGGCGTGCTCGGCCCCGACCGTGCCACCGATCGCCGCCACCGACAACGAACCGATCCGGGGCGAGGCCTGGTAGCTCGGCTGGCCGGGCTTCGGGGCGATCAGCCGGGCCCGCAACCAGTACGCGGCGTTGCCGGCCATCGTCAGCAACTGGTGCTGCATCGGGATCAGCAGCACGATCTCGCCGGCCCGGTTCAGGCCACCGGTGGTGTCGGCATGCTTGAGCGCCGGAATCCAGGACTCGCCGCTCCAGACCTCCCACACCAGCGGCGGATTCTCCGGGTCGACCCCGATCCCCTCGGCGTCGGCGGCGACCGTCAGCCGGATCGCCAACCCGGCGAGGCTGGCGGTGAAGCCCAGGTAGAACGCGTCACCGACCGCCAGCGGGCTGGAGGCGAAGCAGGTCGCGGTGACGTTCGGGTAGCGCAGGTCGTCCCAGACGTCGGTGATCCGGTCGTCGGCCGCGGTGCTGGTCAGCGCACCCCTCAGCACCGGCGGCGCGATCACCAGCTCGGTACTGGTGGTGAAGATGACCGCCTCGCGGGCGGCATTGGCGGCGGTGGTGCTCAGCGCGGTGGTGACCTGGGTGCCCTGCGGCACCGCCACCGGCTGATCCAGCGGTGCCGACAGCCAGAACGTCAGGTCGGCATGGGCGACCGAGGGTGGGAACGGCTCGATGCCGACCAGGTTCAGGAAGTGCACGTAGAGCCGTTCGGGCACCTGGTTGAGCCGGAACAGCACCATCTCACTCATCCAGGCGAACAGCTCGATCAGCGCCACGCCCGGATCGGACAGGTTGTGGTTGGTCCATTCCGGGCAGAACCGCGGAATGAGCCGCTTGGCTTCGTCGACGATGTCCTGGAAGGACCGGTCGTCGAGATTGGGCGCGGGCAGGGGCATCAGGCGGACTCGCTATTCCTTGCTGGAGGTGCGGGGCTGGGAGGCTCAGGTCTCGGGCTCGTGCGGGATCACGTAGAACGGGTACACCAGGTTGCGCCGGTCGTTGGTGACCCGCACCCGGTAGCTGATGCTGATCCGGATCAGCGCCGAGTCGTCCGGGTCCAGGGTCGGCTGGACGTCGTCGACCAGGATCCGGGGTTCCCAGCGGGCGAGCGAGTCCCGGACCGCCTCGGCGATCAGGCCGAGCAGGTTGCCGGTGACCGGCTCGAACAGCAGGTCCCAGATGCGGCAGCCGAAATCGGGCCGCATCAACCGCTCGCCGGGGGCGGTGAGCAGCACCATCCGGATCGACCGGTCGAGGTCCTCGGCACCGTCGGTGAGCTTGATCGATCCGGTGTGGTCGACCTCCAGCGGCCAGCTGAAGCCACGGCCGACGAACGATCCGTCGGAGGAGGCCAGGTCGGCGCGCCTGGTCGGGCTGTAGTCGTTCATCAGTTGATCGCCACCATCGCACCCTTGAGAGTGAGCGGGCCGCTCGCCTCCACGCTCGTCGTACCCTGACCCTTCACCGCCACCATCGCTCCCTGCACCGCCAACTGCCCCTGGCTGGTGACACCGACCTTGGAATTACCGGTCAGCGCCAGCTCGGTCTGGGCTTCGATGGTCACCTTGTTGCCCTTGATCGTGACGTTCTGGCTGGCATCGATCTCGAACGAGGCCGTTCCGGATTTGATCGACACCGGCTTGCCACTGGCCACCTCTATCTCTAACTTGTCGGCACCGAGCCGGATCTTGTGAGTGGTGGTGCTCAACTGCAGCAGCACGTGCTGGGTGGCCGGGTCGGTGCCGTCGGCCAACTCGATGACGTGACCGAGCCGCGAGGTGATCCGCCGGGACTGGACGGCACCGGACTTCACACCCCATTCCGGCAGCACGTTCTTGCCGCTGAACAGTCCCCCGAGCACCACCGGCTGGCGCGGGTCGCCGCCCTCGAAGCCCACCAGCACCTCGTCGTTGACCTCGGGCTGGAACACCAGGCCGCGCTTGTTGCCCGCCCCCAGCGTGACGATCCGGGCCCACGGCCCCTCGACCTCCGAGCTCACCGAGGGGTACTTCAGCTTCACCCGGCCGGCCTTCTCCGGGTCGTCGACGTTGGTGACCACCCCGACCACCATGCCCGGAACGTTGAAGCTGCCGGTACGACGGCCCCCGGCCAGGGTGTCGGCCAGACCGGTACGGCTGCGGTCACCGGCGACGAACTGGGTGCGGAATCCCCTGCGGTCGTAACGGTGATCCACCTCGGTGAGGTGGTACGTGCCGGAGGTCGGCCCGGCGTTGGAGACCGTGATCGCCGCCCCCGGCTTGAGCTTGTCGCTGACCCCCGCGATCCCACGCGCCTCGACCGAGCCGGCCGCCCACTGCGAGCGCAGCGCGCCGCCGGCGGTGGCCGCCTCGCTCTGGGTCAGCGGCGTGAAGCTGCCGATCACCACCGGTGCCTCGCCGAGCGCGCTGCTGTTGCTCAGGAACGGCTGCACGAAGTCCGAGGACGGCAGCACCTCCGACGGCGCAGCACCAGACTGGCCGACGATCGAGGACTGGGTGGCGTTGTCCCAGCCGACCACCTGTGCCTTGGTCGGCAGCAGGCCGGACCCGGACACCGAGAACTCCTGCAGGTCCTTGCCCAGCTCCAGGGTCACCACCGGGCCGGCGGTGCTCGGCGGCTTGAACTGCAGGGCGGTTCCCTCCACCCACCAGTCGTAGCCGCACCGCGAGGCCAGCTCGTCGAGGAAGGCCAGATCGGAATCGGCCTGCAGCACGTAGGGATGGACCTCCGAGGTGGAAGTGACCTCGGCCGTCACGCCGGCCCCGCTGGCCACCTTGCTGACGATGTCGGAGAAGGTCATGTTCAGATAGGTCATGACCTTGCTCCCCCGAGTGAGCTTGTGCGCGGCGTCGTCTACGGTCACCACCAGGTCGGGGTGGTCGCCCTCCTGCTGCTGCAGGCTCATCCCGGTGACGGTGCCGGTCATCAGCGCACCCGCCTGGTACACCCCGACCTCCACCTTCTTGCCGATGCTGAAGAACCCGCTGGATGAGACGGAGTACCCGACATCGGCGAAGCGCAGGGTGGCGCGGCCGGGCAGTCGCAGGCTGCGCTGCACCCGCACCGAGACCAGATGCTGCAGCACGGTGTCCGACAGCGGTGAGCCGTTCACCTTCACCGTCGGGCTGAGGCCCTCGAATCCGCTCATCCGTGCTCGATCCTCGGCACCGACAGCAACGCGCCCGGCCGCATGGCCAGCGGGTCCTCGATGCTGTTGGCGGCCGCCAGCGCGCGCCACCGAGTCGAGTCGCCGTAATAGCGGGCTGCGATCCGGTCCAGCGTCTCGCCGGGCTGCACCCGGTGCACCCGGTGCGGTCGCGGCGTCCCGGAGGTCGGGTTCTGCGGCCCGAACGCCTGGGACTCCTCGTACTGCTGCATGGTCAGGCCCATCCGGGCACGCAGCGGGACGCCCGAGGCGGAGAAGTAGGTGAAGACCAGTTGCAGGTCGGTGACCACCGCCTTGAACGAGTGCAGATCGCCCCAGTGGAAGATGACGAACGGCGGCCGGGCATTGTGGGTAGTCTCGTCCGAGCCGGGCAGCGAGGTGTCGACGTCCATCAGCTTGAGGATCGCGCCGGTGTGCTTGGTTACCGCGGTGCCGTCGGCGGTGGTGTCGAAGACCAGCTCCACCTGCAGCCAGCCCGATTGCGCGCCGGCGTAGCGCAGCCGTGAGACACCCTTGCCCGGCATCGGTTCGGAGGCCCAGTTGTTGCGCCGGCCCACCGAGATCTCGCTCGGATTGAACAGGCACGGAATTCGCTGGCCGCCCTCGATCTCCAGGAATGCCTTTTCCAGTTCGGCCATCAGAACACCTCCGGCAGGTGGCGACGGCCCCGGCGCTCGAGGTCATCGGTGATGCGACGCTCCAGTTTGTCAACGATCCGGTCTATCAGCTCGTCGAAGTCGCGGGACCGCATCGCCGGGCTTGGCGAGTCCTCGTCCGGGTCGTAGCCGGGAAGCCGGGGTTCGGACGTGCTGCCACCCGACTCGCGCAGCCGGCGGATCACCGACGGCCCGTCCGGTCCGGGCCCGTGCGATGAGGAGGGGAACATACCGGCACTTCCTGACTGAACGGGATCTGAATGGGCTGGCGGGCCGACCGCGCCGGGACTGCGCAGCAGGCTCCGGAACAGCGAATGGGCAGCACCGGACAGCGATCGGCGGATCACCGGTCCGTCGACCTCGACGCCGGGTGGCGGTGCCGCCGGGCTGCTGCCCTGGGTGGACGACGGGGCCGGCTGCCCGGTTCGGGCGGACGTGGGAACCGCCGGGCCACCCGAGGCTGGCACCAGCTCGGCCGGGCGAACGCTGACCCGGGGTGGCGCGACCACCATGCTGCGCTGCACGAAGGCACCGAGTTGACCGGTCGCTTCGGTGTTGCCCCGGCCGGACGCCGAGGCAGCCAGGCCACCCGGCAGCCGCCGGGCCGCCGGCGTGCCGAAGTCGATCGGACCGCCGGCGGAGGCCACCGGACGATCGGAGTGCGACGCGGCCGCCCGCACTGTCGAGGGCAGCGCGGCGGAGCGCCGGATCACCGAAGCAGCGGGGCCGGCCGGAGGGAGACCAGTGGGGCTGGAACCGGCCGCGCTGTAACGGGTCGGGCTGGAACCGGCCGAGCTGGAACCGGCTGAGGTGGAACGGCCCGGGCTGGGAAATACTGCGCTGGAACCAGCGA
>JAVEEO010000133.1 GCA_030840415.1 Pseudonocardiales bacterium
GGATAGCGACCGGTGGCACCGGCGTGCTGCCCGCCGGACACCTGCATCCCGACCTGGTCGCCCGGGTCACCACCGAGGCGGTCAAGAACGCCGATCGGTTCCTCGGCATGGTGGTGCGGGCCTTCGACCTGCTTCCCGTTGTCGACGTGACCTTCGGCGACGTGGTCCGCGCCATCGTCACCGCGGACCGGTCGCTCTATCCCAACGACGAGAAGAACCTGCGGGCGACCCTCGTCGAGTCGCTGCGCCAGCGCGGGATCTACCCGTCCGCCATCTCGTCGCTGGCGGATGAGTCGCTGGTGTGGCCGGCCCCGTCGGCCGCGCTGAACCTGTACGAGCCGGGTTCGCCGCTGGACCTGTCCGGCGTCATCCATTCGGCGACCCGGGACCTGGATCCCGGTGGCAACCCGGGTGAGGTGCGCTCCGACGAGGCTGACGGTGCCGGCAACGGCCCGCCGATGCCACGTCTCGGAGAGGCGACGAGCAGTGTCGCTCCGTTGCTGGTCGGCTGGGCCCAGCGGCACGCCTTCGAACTCGGCCTCGATCCGAACCGCACCATCGGCCTCGTCGGCATGCACGTCGCGTACCGGCAGGCGGCGGACCGGCAGCCACGTCCGGAGATCGTCCTGCAGTTCGTCCAGCGGAGAAAGGAGTTCGAGGACCAGTCCCTGTCGGAGATCGCCCGGGTCCCCGTCCGGGCCGGCACCACGGTCATCGCGCGGGTCGACGGCACGGTGGAACGGCTCATCACCAAGCCGCTGCCGCTGAGCGATCCGGCCGCGGTCACCGACCTGGCAGGCGAGATCGGCGCCACGGCCCGGGTCAACCACGAGACGGGCGTCAGCCGGCTGGACTCCATCCAGCAGTGGACCGCCGACTGCGAAGGCCGCGACGCGCTGACCGCCTGGACCGCCACGCCCGCCCTGAACCGGCTCACCTTCGCCCAACTGCACGCCTACTCCGACGAGGAGGACGGGACATGACCGCGCCGGAACTGACCGTGACGGTCCGCATGTACAACCCGGGCTTCGGGGACATGTTCCTGCTCACCGTGCAACGCGGACCCGACCGGTGGCGGGCAGTCCTCGATTGCGGGGTCCACAGCAGCGGGCAGGTGCGCCCCCTGCGGGAGACGGTCGAGCACCTCATCGACGATCTTCGAGACGACGCGGGAACGGCGCAGGTCGACGTGGTGGTGGCTACCCACCACCATGCCGATCACATCGCGGGATTCGCACTCGACCTCTGGCAGGAGGTCTACGTGGGTGAGGTCTGGGTGCCGTTCGTCGAGGACCCGCAGGACGCCGACGCCCAGGCGCTGCGGCAGTCCCAGGCAGGTGCCGCGGACAAGCTCCTCACCCTGATCGGGCAGCGGACCAGCGCGCTGGCAGCCGGGGCGTGGCCGGCGGCGCTCGTGACCGCCCGATGGTTCGCCGCCAACTCCAGGGGGAACGACGCGGCGACCGATCGGCTGCTGGGACGCAACGGGCAGGGATTCGCCAACACACCACCGGTGCGCTACCTGCCTTCGACCCAGCCGGCCGGCAACGTCCTGCCGACCGGCGTGCCCGACGCGACGGTCCACGTGCTCGGTCCGCCGCGCGATGCCGAGAGCCTGCGGAGGATGCGGCCGCCGGCCCGGGCCGGCTGGCTCGCCCTGGACTATGACGCCGAGCTGACCGCGACCGGGCCGGGCCCGCTGTTCTCCCCGGCCTACGTGATGGACGACAGCGAGCTCGACGACCCCGAGTACAGCCACCTGCGCAGTGACCAGCGATCCCTGGCGAAGTTGGACGAGGTCAACGACGCCGGACTGCTCGTGGCAGCGTCGGTGCTGGAACGTTCGGTCAACAACACCAGCCTGTTCTTCGTGCTGGAGGTCGCGGGGATGCATCTGGTGTTTCCCGGCGATGCCCAGGAAGGAGCATGGCAGCACGTTCTCGACGACGGGACCAGCCGGAAGCTGTTGGACGACGCGGTTTTCTACAAGGTGTCCCACCACGGCTCTCACAACGGGACGCCCAAGCGATACATCGAGCAGGACCTGACATCGGTCGTCTACGCGATGCTGCCGTGGGGGCCGGTCTCCCGGTGGAACAGGACCATTCCGAAGAAGGAGCTGCTGGAGGCCTTGTCGGTACACGGTCATCACCTGATCAGGGCGGACGGGCCTATCGCCGAGCCCGGCCGGATCAACGTGCAAGCCGACCTGTGGAGTGAGGTCGTGTTCACCGCGCCGTAGTCGACGAGAGCGAGTCGCCGAGGGCGAGTCGCCGGTAGCGGCCCGGCCGAGCCCGCTAGGCCGAGCTGCCGGTCAACCGCAGCGCGGCGACGGTCAGGGTGCGGGCCGCCTGCACGGTCTCGGACAGCGACACCCGCTCGTGCGAGGTGTGCGCGTCGGCCGGCTCACCCGGCCCGTAGTGCAGGGTGGGAATCCCGGCCCCGGCATAGAGCCGCAGGTCGCTGCCGTACGGCGCGCCGCACTCGGCCATCCGGCCGCCACCGCTGTCGGCATGCGCGCCGGCCACCACGCCGCGCAGCGGATCTCCCGCCGCCAGCCGGCCGCTGGCGAACTGGCCGCCGCTCCAACTCACCGAGGCCGGGTGCGCGCGCAACCACGGGTCGGCGTCGCACACCTCGGCGATCCGCTGCTCGAACGCGGCCCGGGCCGCTGCCGGGTCCTCGTCCAGCAGCACCCCGTACCGGCCCTGTGCGACCAGCAGGTCGGGCACCGTGCTGGGCCAGTCGCCGGCCGACAGCTGGCCGATCGACAGCGGCGCCGGGATCTCGTAGCCGGCCAGCAGCGGATCCGGCTCGGCATTGCGCTCGGCCTCCAGGGCCCGCAGGCCCGCGAACAGCGGCAGAAACTTCTCGATCGCGCTGACCCCGGCGGTCCGGATGCTGCCGTGCGCGGCCGCCCCGGCCACGGTCAGGGTGAAGGTCAACGCGCCGCAGTTGGCGGTGATCAGGTCGAGCGCGGTGGGTTCCGGGATCAGGCAGGCGTCGCCGCGATGACCGCGCCGCAGGGTGGCGAACGCGCCCAGCCCGCCGTCCTCCTCGCTGGCCACCAGGTGCAGCACGAGCCGGCCGGCCAGCCGCACGCCGCTGGCCCGGATCGCCGCCAGCGCGGCCAGGTTGGCCGCCACCCCCGCCTTCATGTCGCAGGCGCCCCGGCCGTGCAGCAGGTCGCCCTCGACCCGGGGCGTGAACGGGTCGCCCGGCCAGGCGGCCGGATCGCCGGGCGGCACCACGTCGACGTGGCCCTGCAGGATGACGGTGGGGCCGTCGGACTGCTCGGTGCCGGCCACCAGGCCCCAGAGCTCGCACCGCTCGGCCTCGGTACCGGGAAAGTCCGGGTCGGCCCGGAGCTCGGCGAGGTCCGGCTGCCACAGATCGACCTCGAGGCCCAGCCGCTCGGCCTGCCCGGCCAGCGTGTGCAGCAGCTCGGTCTCGGCCGCGCTGCCGGTGATCGAGGGCACCGAGAGCAGGTCCAGCAGGGTGCGGTGCAGTGCCGGGGAGTCGAGGGCGTCCAGGGCGCGGCGTTCGGTGTCGGTCAGCATGGTCGTTCAGCCCGCTGCCGTAAGGCCGAGTTCGGCCACCGCGGCATCGCGGATCTTGAACTTCTGGATCTTGCCGGTCACGGTCATCGGGTACTCGGCGACGAACCGGACGTAGCGCGGCACCTTGTAGTGCGCGAGCCGGCCGCGGCAGTAGTCGCGCACCTGCTCCTCGGTGAGCGCGGCGCCGGCCCGCAGCCGGACCGCCGCCAGCAGCTCCTCGCCGTACTTGGGATCGGGCACGCCCACCACCTGGACGTCCTCGATGTCCGGGTGGGAGTAGAGGAATTCCTCCACCTCGCGGGGGTAGACGTTCTCCCCGCCCCGGATCACCATGTCCTTGCTCCGGCCGACGATGGCCAGGTAGCCGTCGGAGTCCATCACCGCCAGGTCACCGGTGTGCATCCAGCCGTCGCGCAGCACCTCGGCCGTCTGCTCGGGCAGGTTCCAGTACCCGCGCATCACCGAGTACCCCCGGGTGCACAGCTCGCCGGTGGCGCCGCGGGGCAGCAGCCGGCCGGTGACCGGGTCGATCACCTTCACCTCGACGTGCGGGTGCACCCGCCGACGGTGGCTGTCCGGCGATCGAGCGAGTCGTCGGCCCGGGTCTGGGTGGAGACCGGCGAGGTCTCGGTCATCCCGTAGCAGATCGTCACCTCGGCCATGTGCATCTCGGCGATGACCCGCTTCATCACCTCGACCGGGCAGGGCGAGCCGGCCATGATCCCGGTGCGCAGCGACGAGAGGTCGAAGTCGGCGAAATCTTCCAGGGCCAGTTCGGCGATGAACATGGTGGGCACCCCGTACAGCGAGGTGCAGCGCTCGTCCTGCACCGCGTGCAGGGTGGCGGCGGGATCGAAGCCGGCGGCCGGGATGACGATGCAGGCACCGTGGGTGGTCGCCGCCAGATTGCCCAGCACCATGCCGAAGCAGTGATAGAACGGCACCGGCACGCAGATCCGGTCCTCGGCGGTGTAGCCGCAGCCCTCGCCGACCAGGTAGCCGTTGTTGAGGATGTTGTGGTGGCTGAGGGTGGCGCCCTTGGGGAAGCCGGTGGTGCCCGAGGTGTACTGGATGTTGATCGGGTCGTCCAGGTCGAGCCGGTCGGCCACCGCCAGCAGTTCGGCCGGCGGCACCGCCCGCCCGTCGGCGACCAGTTCGCTCCAGCCCGGCTCGCCCAGGTAGATCACCTCGCGCAGGTCGCGACACTCGCCGGCCACCTCGTCGATCATCGCGCGGTAGTCGCTGCCCTTGTGCTCGGTCGCCGAGAACAGCACGCTGATCCCGGACTGCTTCAGCACGTAGGACAGCTCGTGGCTGCGGTAGGCCGGATTGATGTTCACCGCGATCACGCCGATCCGGGCGGTGGCGTACTGCACCAGCATCCAGTCGATGCAGTTGGGCGCCCAGATGCCCGCCCGGTCGCCCACCTCGAGGCGGTGCGCGAGCATGCCCCGGGCCAGCTCGTCGACCGCGGCGTCGAACTCGGCGTAGCTCAGCCGCCGGCCGGTGGCGTACTCGACCACCGCATCCCGGT
>JAVEEO010000160.1 GCA_030840415.1 Pseudonocardiales bacterium
TCGGCGTAGGCCGGCCAGTGCAGGCGAGCGTCCTTGGAAAAGCGTCCGTCGGCCAGCACCTGCCGGGCGGCCTGGTAGCCGGTCACCGACCAGGCAGCCACGCCTCCGGGCAGTTCGACCTGAGCAACCGGCCCGTGCGCCCGTATCCGGGCTGCCTCACCATGGATGTCGTTACCGAGGGTGTCGATGACAATGGGCGCGTCGCTGCTCACGGGAACTCCAGGTATTCGTGCGAGAAGTGGGGTGATGCGCGGCGGCCGCGGACCCGGGGGAAGACCGGGCGCCCGCGGCCGCCGCTGACTTTCATCAATCTTGATGGGTCGATTGCCGAACACCGACTTCGACCGTGCGTGGCTCGTTCGGTCGATCGGTCAGCCTTGTTCCAGGTCGGCCAGCCCGGTCAGGCCGGCCAGCCCTGGCGGGCGGTCCGGCGACCACATGTCCGCGACCGTCCAGCCATTGAGGTCGTACTCGCTCAGGCATTGGTCGGCGAAGGCTTTGTAGCCCTCGATCTGACCGGACAGGGTCTGGGCGTTCAACAACTCCACCCGGGTGTTCTCGTGGTTACCGGCATAGTTGCGTTCGTACAACTCGTGCCGGCCGCCGAACTCGGTACCGGTGGCGTCCCACAGCAGCTTCATCACCTTGACCCGCTGCTCGGCGGTCGAACCGTCCGAACCGCGCAGGTACCGCTCCAGGTACGGGCGGATTTCCGGGTTGTGGAAGTCCTCGGCACTGGAGTTGATGTAGATCAGGCCGCTGGCCACGTCCTGTTGGATGATCTCCCGCACCCGCGGGTAGCCGATCTGGGCGAACCAGCGGTAGGCCATGCCGTACTGGGGGTTGGGCAGCAGGGCACCGTTCACCCAGGGCGTCGGGTTGCGGGCCGCGGCGTCGGCCAGGCCCCAGAACAGGTTGCGCCAGGCGAGTACCTCGCCGACCCGGCTCTGCACCCCGCGGAAGTCCTTGGTCCCGGTCAGTTCCAGGGCCTTGGCCAGCAGGCCGGCGATGAACTCGAGCTTGACCGCCAGCCTGATGCAGCCGTGGAAGGTGAAGCGCTCGGAGAATCCGGACTTCCCCGTGAACATCTGCACCTTGCCGAGGTCGCCGTAGACGAATACGTTCTCCCACGGCACCAACACCTTGTCCAGGATCAGGATGGTGTCGTTCTCGTCCAGGCGCGAGGACAGCGGATAGTCGAACGGGCCGCCCATCGCCGCCGCGGTCGCGCCGTAGGACGGCCGGCAGATCAGCTTGACCCCACTCGCTCCCATCGGAACGGTCGCGATCAGGGCGAACTCCTTCTTGCGCAACGGCAGCCCGAAGTGCGCGATGAAGTTGTAGTGGCTCAGCGCGGATCCGGTGGCGACCACCTTCGCCCCGCTCACGATCAGCCCGGCGTCGGTCTCCCGTTCCACCCGGATGTAGACGTCGCCGACCTGGTCGGGCGGCAGGTTGCGGTCGACCGGCGGGTGGACGATGGCGTGGTTCCAGAACAGGACCTTCTCCTGGGACTCCCGGTACCACCGCTCGGCGTTGGCGCTGTACGGCGCGTAGAACTCCGCGTTCGCCCCCAGGGTTCCCAGGAAGGAGGCCTTGTAATCGGGGCTGCGTCCCATCCAGCCGTAGCTCATCCGCGCCCACGCCTCGATCGCCCGCTGGTCGGCGATCATGTCCTCGACGGTGTGCGGGGTGCGGTAGAAGGGGTGGGTGAAGCCGCCCGAGCCCGTATCGGTCGGCGTCGTCAGCACATCCCGGTTGGCCGGATCGTGCAGTGCGTCGTAGAGCCTGGCCGTCATTCGCACCGGGTTGCGGAACGCCGGGTGCGTGGTGACGTCCTTGACCCGGTCGCCGTAGATGAAGATCTCGCGATCGTCGCGCAGGCTCTCGACATACTCATCACCGTTGAGTGGGCGCGTCATCAGCGTCCGCTCTGCAGCCGGAGTTGGGTGTACAGGCGATTGGCGAAGGTGGTGAGCAGCACTGCGGAGCTGACGTGCGTGCGACCGGTGGACAGGTCGCGCCAGATCCGTTCGAGGCGTTCCCCGGGACGCACCGACGTGCTGCCGGCGGTCGGCTGGATGATCTCGTCGACGGCCCGCCAGGCCAGCTCGGTGGCCTCTCGACAGGTCAGCGCGATTCGCAGGTCCTCCACGGGCGTGAACGCTCCGACCGGTTGCTCGGCCAGCTCGTGCCAGCGCTGTGCCGTGGCGAGCACGAGCGTCTCGGCGGCGTCGATCATGCTGGCGGCCTGCCCATACCACAGCTGGAAGTCGGGATCCTCCGCCCTGGGCGGGAACGGCGGGAAGATCGTGGTGCGAGAGAACATCAACTCCGTATACGCATCCAGCGCACCCTGGCACATGCCGACCGCGATGTGCGCGCCCTCCAGTGCCATGGAACTCGCCGGTGCACCGCCGTACTGCGGGTGCTCGTGCAGGTCGCGGCCGGGAGTGCCGCCGGTCACCGAGATCTCCTCGAAGGCAACCTCCAGGCCGTAATGGGCGGGGATGTGCCCGTCGGTGAACCGGATGCTGTGCGACCCGCTGCCCTTCAGGCCCAGCTGGTTGCCCCAGTCGTCAAGCATCTCCCACTGATCGCGGGGCGCGATGAACAGCAGCGGGCGGGGCGGGGAGCCCTCGTCCCCGGCGATCACGGTGTTGCCGATGAAATGGGTCGCATACGGCGCGCCGGAGCAGTACCGCCATACCCCGTTGAGGATCCAGCCGCCATCAGCTGCCCGCCGGGCTGTTCCGTACGGGTTGTTGACCAGGGGTGCGATGAAGTCGCCGCCGCTGAAGATCTCGTCCTGCGTCCGCTCGGAGAACATGCTGGCGGCGAACAGCGAGTGCGCCGCGCCCAGGCAGTACATCCAGCCGGTCGCCGGGTCGGCGCGACACAGGATCATCGCGACCTGCAGGAAGGTGTTGAAGCCGAGCTCGTAGCCGCCGTAGCGCTTGGGCACCGTGATCCGGTAGAAGCCGGCGTCTCGGAAAGCCTGGTGGGTGTCCTCGGCGTAGTAGGTTCGCTCCTCGGTCTCACGCTGGCGGGCCACCAGGTCGGGCACCATGGCCCTGGCCCGCTCGATCAGCAGGGCCGGGGTGACGGCGGACTCGGATGGCAGGGCGGCGCCCGGTACGTCGTTCGCGGTTACGGTCACGATGCCGAAGCTCCGATCGCCGAATCCGGGTCGGCCACCATCTCGCCGATCACGTTGAGGAACTGGGCGACCTGCTGATGCACCTCGGCCTGGCTGAACAGGTGGCGGCTGAAGCTGAGACCGCCGACCACCTCGTCCGGGCTGAGGTGCATCGACCAGATCATGCCGTCCGGGGTCTCAGAGCCCAGCGGCTGCGGGATGACTCGCCGCCAGATCGCGGTGTACTCCAGGTCGCCGATCCGCTTGCCCTGCATCAGGTAGGGCGGCTGGACGGCCTGGAACAGGCACGGCAGCCCGTCCGGGCCGGCCGATGCGAGCAGCTCGGGTGCCTCGGCGAGCACGTGCAGCAGCGGCAGCTCGTGGGAGAAGGCGCCGATGCAGGCCGTCCGGGTGCGGGCGATGACGTCGCGGAAGGTCTCGCAGCCGTCCAGCTTCACCCGCAGAGGGACGAAGTTGAAGAACGATCCGACGGTGGACAGCGAACGGCGTAGGCGCCCCGGCGCGAACGTGGGCACCACGATGTCGGTGGCCTGGGTGCGCCGGTGGACGAAGACGGTGAACGCGGCGAGCAGCACCATGAACGGCGAGCTTTTGCTCGCCTTGGACAGCCGGATGACCTCGGTGCTCAGGTGCGAGCCGGTGACGAAGCGGTGGTAGCTGGTCGCCGGGCTCAGGTCGGTGGGCTGCATCGGCGCGACCAGGATCCGCGCGTCGCGCAGCGTCTCCCGCCAGTAGGCCCGGGACGCGGCGACCGACGGGCCGGTCGCCTCCTCCTGCTGCTCGGCGATGTAGTCGCGGTACTGGGTCGCCGGCGGCAGCTGCGGTTCACCGCCGGCCGCGCGGGTCGCGTAGCACTCGGCCAGATCCTGCAGGATCACCTGCAGCGACCAGACGTCGGCGGCGCTGTGATGGGTGTTCAGCACCAGGACGGAGTCCTCGTCGTCGAAGCGGCCGAGCACCGCCCGCAGCAGCGGGAGTTCGTCGACCGGAAACGGCCGGGTCTCGGTCTCGATCATCAGCTGCTCGGCGCGCTGGTCCCGGCCGGCGCCCGGCGGCACGGCCAGGTCGACCACCCGCAGCTCGGGTGCGCTCGCGGGCAGCACGGTCTGGCTGCCGCCGTCCTCGAGATTCACCAGGGTCCGCAGCGCTTCGTGCCGCTCGACCATGTCGGCCAGCGCCAGGCGCAGGATCTCCACATCGACGCGACCGTGCAGCCGCCAGCCGCCGACCTCGGTGTACTGCGGCCCGAACGGCCCGGCGTCGAAACCTTGGGCGAACAGGCAGAGGAACTGCTGCTGCAGGGAGAGTGCGGTGGTGGTTGCCTGTTCGGCTTCGGAGTAGGTAGTCATGTGGGGGTCTCTCTCCTCAGTGAAGGGTGATGCCGGCGGCGGACAGGGCGTCGATCAGCGTTCCGCGTCCCAACTCCTCCGCGACCCGCTCCAGGTCGTCTGCCATGTAGCGGTCGTCGTCGAGGGTCGGCACCAGCGAGCGGATGACGTCGTAGGTGGCCCGACCGCCCGGGCTCAGCCGGTCCAGGCGGCCGGAGACGTCCACCGCCTGGGCGGCGGCCAGGAACTCCAGGGCCAGGATGACGTTGTTGTTGCGCAGCACCCGGCGCGCGTTGCGGGCCGCGATGAAGCCCATGCTGACCACGTCCTGGTTGTCACCGTTGGACGGCACGCTGTGGATGCTGGCCGGGCCGATCGTCCGGTTCTCCGCGACCAGCGCGGTGGCCGGGTACTGGGCGCCGGCGAAGCCGCTGTGCAGCCCCGGGTCGCCCTTGATCAGGAACTCCGGCAGGCCGTAGCTCAGGTGCCGGTTGAGCAGCCGGTTACTGCGCCGTTCGGACAGCACGCCCAGCTGGGTGAGCGCGATCATCACGAAGTCCATCACGAAGGCGATCGGCTGGCCGTGGAAGTTGGCGCCGTGGAAGATCTCCCGGTCGGTGAAGAACAGCGGGTTGTCGTTGGCCGAGTTGAGCTCGATCTCCAGCTTGAGCCGGGCGTGGGACAGCGTGTCGCGGACCGCGCCGATCACCTGCGGGATGCAGCGCAGCGAGTACGCCTTCTGCAGGTAGACCTCGGAGCGGACGACGTCGGCGTGGCCGTTCTCCTTGCTGGCCGCGACCTGCTTGCGCAGGTCGGCGTGCTCGACGGTCAGCCGGCTGCCGTTCATCAGCGCGCGCATGTTGGCTGCGCTGGCGATCTGGCCGGCGTGCGGGCGGGCCTCGTGGCCCTCCGGCTGGAACGGGCTGAGCGAGCCCTGCAGCACCTCGATGACCAGCGCGGCGGCGATCTCGGCATGCCGCGCCTGCGCCATGGCGTACTCGGACACCAGCGCGCCGACCCCGGTCATCGCCGAGGTGCCGTTGATCAGTGCCAGGCCCTCCTTGAAATGCAGCTTCAGCGGCTCGATGCCCAGCGAGCGCAGCACCGGACCGGTCGGCGTCTTCTGGCCGTCGCGCAGCAGGTAGCCCTCGCCGATCAGGGTGCTGGCCATGTGCGCCAGCGGGGCGAGGTCGCCGCTGGCACCCAGCGAACCGATCTCCGGGATGGCCGGCGTGAGGCCCTCGTTGAGGTACAGCGCGATCCGCTCGAGCACCGCGGGCCGGACGGCCGAGTGGCCCTTGGCCAGGGCATTCAGCCGGGCGGTGACCAGTGCCCGCGACTCGGACTCGCTCAGCAGCGGGCCGACCCCGGCGCTGTGGCTGCGCACCAGGTTGGTCTGCAGCTCGGTCTCCTTGGCCGTGTCGACCAGCATGTAGATCATCTCGCCGTAGCCGGTGGTCACCCCGTAGACCGGGATGTTCTGCCGCACGGTCTCCTCGAACTGCTCGCGGCTCGAGGCCGCGCGCTCCAGCACCCGGGTGCTGAGCGCGACCGGTGCGTGGTCTTCGGCGACGCGGCGCAGATCTGAAAGGCCAAGCGTCTCGCCGTCGAGATCGACGTTGACGTCGGTTTCGACCGTGGTCATTTGTGCTCCCTAGTTATGTAGCAAACGGATGGCCCCTGCTCTGCTCCGTGGCCGCTGTCGATTGTCATCACCGGCGGGTGGGCAGCTGCACCTCCTTGATTGCGGTGCACCGGCCCGGGCGGCGAGCCGGCCGGGTATCGCCTGCCCCACCAAGGGCATTGCGCACGGACGGAGGTACGGCAGCTGAAGCCAGAATTGGACGCAAAGTGATTAGCCCTGAACGCAAAGGGGAATCGGCACGCTGGGAGATGAGGATCCAGCCGCCGGGTGCGAGCTTGATCTAGGCACGCTGGATGGCGAATTCGCCAGCGCGGGAGCCGGGGTCACCGGCCACTGCGTCGATTGCCTGGCTTGATCCCGTATCCGAGACCCCAAGGAAGCGACAGTAAATGGACAACGTCACTAACACGCGTGCCGTCGTGCTCGGCGGCAGCATTGCCGGCCTGTTCGCGGCGCGAGTGCTCGCCGACGCCTACGACGAGGTGGTCGTGGTGGACCGCGACCGGCTGGCGGGCGTCAGCGGGCCGAGGCGCAGCCGCCCGCAGGGCCGCCACATCAACGCGCTGCACTGCCGGGGCCGGCTGGTCATGGAGGAGCTGTTCCCCGGAATCACCGCGCAGATGATTGCCGACGGCTGCCCGAGCGGCGACATGGCCGGCGACGTCCGCTGGTACTTCGACGGCAAGCGGGCGCTGCCCCACTTCGTCGACCTGCTCGCGGTGCCGGCGACGGCGCCGGTGATGGAGCGCTACATCAGGGAGCGCACCCAGGCGCTGCCGGCGGTGACGTTCATGGAGCAGCACGAGATTCTCGGGCTGGTGACGACGGCGGACCGGAGCCAGGTCACCGGGGTGCGCCTGCAGGGGCTAAACGCCGACGCCGAGGAGACCGTCCGCGCGGACCTGGTCGTGGACGCCACCGGGCGAGGCTCGCGCACGCCGGTCTGGCTGACGCAGCTCGGCTACCCGGAGGTCGAGGAGGAGAAGACGAAGATCGGCCTGGGCTACGTCACCCAGCACTACACCCTGCGCGAGGACCCCTGGAAGGGTGACCTGGCGATCATCCCGGTGGCCTCGCCCCGGGTGCCCCGCGGAGCGATCTTCACCAAGACCGACGGCGGAAAGGTGGAACTGACCGTCTACGGTCTCCTCGGCGACCACCCGCCGACCGACCAGGCCGGCTTCTACGACTTCGTCAAGTCGCTCGCGGTGCCGGACATCTACGACGCCCTCCAGCACGCCGATCCCCTCGACGAGCCGGTGGCGTTCCGCTTCCCGACCACGATCCGGCGCCGCTACGAGAAGATGACCAGCTTCCCGGCCGGCCTGCTCGTCACCGGGGACGCCGTGACCTGCTTCAACCCCGTCTACGCCCAGGGGCAGACGGTCGCCGCGCTGTCGGCGCTGGTGCTGCGCCGGCACCTGCACAGCGGCGTCGCGCCCGATCCGCTGCAGTACTTCAAGGATCTGGCCCACGACGTCATCGACGCGCCGTGGGAGATGACCCACACCGTCGACCTCAGCTACCCGGAGGTGCCCGGCCGCCGCACGCTGAAGGTGCGGATCGGGCAGGCCTATCTCGCGCGCGTCCAGGCCGCCGCGACCCGCGACGGGAGCATCACCGCCGCCTACATGCGGGCAGCCGGGATGGTGGACCCGCCGAGTGCCCTGATGCGTCCCGCCTTCATGCTCAAGGTTCTTCGCAAGTCCTGGCGCGGACCGGCTCCGACCCCGCCGCGGCAGGCGATCCAGCCCGTGGCCGCGGGCGTGCAGGCGGCCTGACGTCGAAGGTTTCCCGAACAGAAGCCGGGGCTGGCG
>JAVEEO010000170.1 GCA_030840415.1 Pseudonocardiales bacterium
ACCGACCGGGAGTACCAGCGGATGCGCGATGTCGGCATCGCGGTGCTGCGCGAGGTCGGCGTCGACACCGGCGGCTGCAACATCCAGTTCGCGATCGATCCGAAGTCCGGACGGATGATCGTGATCGAGATGAACCCGCGGGTCTCGCGTTCCTCGGCGCTGGCGTCCAAGGCCACCGGCTTCCCGATCGCCAAGATCGCGGCGAAGCTGGCGGTCGGCTACACCCTGGACGAGGTCAGCAACGACATCACCGGCGCCACCCCGGCCTGCTTCGAGCCGACCCTGGACTACGTGGTGATCAAGGTGCCGCGGTTCGCGTTCGAGAAGTTCCCGGGTGCCGACCCGGTGCTCACCACGCACATGAAGTCGGTCGGCGAGGCGATGGCGATCGGGCGCAACTTCACCGAGGCGCTGGGCAAGGCCCTGCGCTCGATGGAGACCAGGTCCGCCGGCTTCTGGACCGGGACCACCCCGCCGGGGGCCGAACTCGCCTCCGTCGACGAGCTGCTCGGCATCGCTTCGGTCCCGACCGACGGCCGGATCTTCGACATCGAGCGGGCCCTGCGCGCCGGCGCGAGCGTGACCGAGGTGGCCGAGGCGACCGGCATCGACGCCTGGTTCGTCGACCAGTTCGCCCTGTTCCTCGAGGTCGGCCAGCAACTGGTGGACGCACCTGACATCACCGCCGAGTTGCTGCGGCACGCCAAGCGGCACGGGCTGTCGGACCGCCAGATCGCGGTGCTGCGCCCGGAACTGGCCGGCGAGGACGGGGTCCGGCTGCTGCGGCACCGGGCCGGTATCCGGCCGGTGTTCAAGACCGTCGACACCTGCGCCGCCGAGTTCGCCGCCCTGACCCCGTACCACTACTCGACCTACGACTCCGAGACCGAGGTCAGCCCGCAGCGCGAGCGGCCCAAGGTGCTGATCCTGGGCAGCGGGCCGAACCGGATCGGGCAGGGCATCGAGTTCGACTACTCGTGCGTGCACGCGGTGATGGCGCTGCGCGAGGCGGGCTTCGAGACGGTGATGGTCAACTGCAACCCCGAAACCGTCTCGACCGACTACGACACCGCCGACCGGTTGTACTTCGAGCCACTGACCTTCGAGGACGTGCTGGAGGTGGTGCACGCCGAGCAGCAGTCGGGCACCGTCGCCGGGGTGATCTGCACGCTCGGCGGCCAGACCCCGCTGGGCCTGGCGCAACGGCTCAAGGACGCCGGGGTGCCGGTGCTGGGCACCCAGCCCGAGGCGATCGACCTGGCCGAGGACCGCGGCGAGTTCGGCCGGGTGCTGGAGTTGGTCGGCCTGCCGGCGCCCAAGCACGGCCTGGCCACCTCCTTCGCCCAGGCCAAGAAGGTCGTGGACTCGATCGGCTACCCGGTGCTGGTCCGGCCGTCCTACGTGCTGGGCGGGCGGGGCATGGAGATCGTCTACGACGAGGCGGGCCTGGCGACCTACATCGGGCGGGCGACCGACATCGCCCCGGACCGGCCGGTGCTGGTGGACCGGTTCCTCGACGACGCGGTCGAGATCGACGTGGACGCGATCTTCGACGGCGAGGAGCTGTTCCTCGGTGGCGTGATGGAGCACATCGAGGAGGCCGGCATCCACTCCGGTGACTCGGCCTGCACGCTGCCGCCGATCACCCTGGACAGCAGCACCATCGACCGGGTGCGGGCGGCCACCGAGTTGATCGCCCGCGAGGTCGGCGTCCGGGGCCTGCTCAATGTCCAGTACGCCCTGTCCGGCGACGTGCTCTATGTGCTGGAGGCCAACCCGCGGGCCAGCCGGACGGTGCCGTTCGTGTCGAAGGCGACCGCCGTGCCGCTGGCCAAGGCAGCCGCCCGCATCGCGGTCGGGACCACCATCGCCGAGCTCCGGCAGGAGGGGATGCTGCCCCGGCACGGCGACGGCGGCGAGCTGCCGCCGGACGCGCCGATCGCGGTGAAGGAGGCGGTGCTGCCCTTCCACCGGTTCCGGTCCCCGGCCGGCGACCTGGTCGACTCGGTCCTCGGCCCGGAGATGAAGTCCACCGGCGAGGTGATGGGCCTGGACCGGATCTTCGGCTCGGCGTTCGCCAAGTCGCAGGCGGCGGCCTACGACTCGCTGCCGACCAAGGGAACGGTGTTCGTCTCGATCGCCAACCGCGACAAGCGGGCGGCGATCTTCCCGGTGCGGCGGCTGCACGACCTGGGCTTCCGGATCCTGGCCACGGTGGGCACGGCGCAGGTGTTGCGGCGCAACGGGGTGCCAGCCGAGGTGGTCGGCAAGTACTCCGACGGTGCCGGCAACATCGTCGAGCAGATCCTGGCCGGCAACGTGAACCTGGTGCTCAACACCCCGTTCGGCTCGCCGGGCAACTCCGGCCCCCGGATCGACGGCTACGAGATCCGGACGGCTGCCGTGCAGGCCGGCATCCCGTGCCTGACCACCGTCCAGGCGGTCGCGGCGGCGGTGCAGGGCATCGAGGAACTGATCCGGGACGAGGTGACGGTGGCATCCCTGCAGTCGCATCACCAGGCGTTGGCCAGCTGGCGAGAGGGGACCGGACGATGAGGACGGCGAGCGGAGACCGGCCGAGCAGCGTGGCGAGCGGAGACAGCCGATGACTCAGGCAAGTAGCGACCAGCCGATGGCTTCCGAAACCGACCTGCCGGCCAGCGGACCGGTCCAGGAGGTCGGCGAGATCTTCGACGTCACCCGGTTCGGCGACTACACCCAGCTGACCGTGGTGGCGCCCGGGGTGGCCCGGGCCTTCCAGCCGGGCCAGTTCGTGGCGGTGGCGGTCGGCGGGTCGCAGACGTCGATGCTGCTGCGCCGCTCGTTCGCGCTGTACGGGGTGAAGCCCGGCAGCGAGTTCGCCGGCACCATCCAGTTCGTGGTGGCCGTGCACGGCCCGGGCACCGGGTGGCTGGCCGCCCAACGGATCGGTGCCCGCCTCGACCTGGTCGGCCCGCTCGGGGTGCCGTTCCCGATCCCGCGCGAGGCGGTGCCGGCCGTCCTGGTCGGTGGCGGCTACGGCACCGCGCCGCTGCTGCCGCTGGCCGAGCGGCTGATCGCCCTCGGCAGCGAGGTCGAGATGATCGTCGGGGCGTCCCGGGCCCACCGGCTGTTCGGCGAACTGCAGGCCAAGCGGCTGATCGGCAAGGTCACCGTCACCACCGACGACGGCTCGGCCGGCCAGTTGGGGCAGGTCACCGACCCGCTGCCGTCGGCGATCGAGCGGCTGGGTGCCGAGATCGTCTACGCCTGCGGCCCGATGGGGATGCTGGCCGCGGTCGGCGAGGTGGCCCGAGCGCACGCCATCCCGGCCCAGGTCGCGGTCGAGGAGGCGATGGCCTGCGGCATCGGGGTGTGCATGACCTGCGTGCTGCCGGTGCGCGGCGGTGACGGGGTGTCGCGGTTCGTCCGCTCCTGCGTGGAGGGACCGGTCTTCGAGGCCGGCCGGGTCCGCTGGGCCGACGTCGGAACGCTGCCCGCCGACCTGCACGGCGCCGATGGAATGGGAGTGGCACGGTAGATGGCTGATCTGCGGACCTCACTCGGGCGGCTGCGGCTGCCCAACCCGGTGCTCACCGCGTCCGGCTGCGCGGCGGCGGGCAAGGAGCTGAGCCAGTTCTTCGACCTGACCGAACTCGGCGGCATCGTCACCAAGTCGATCATGCTGCGGGCCCGATCCGGCCGGCCGACCCCGCGGATGGCCGAGACGCCCAGCGGGATGCTGAACTCGATCGGGCTGCAGGGCCCGGGCATCGACTCGTTCCTGGCCCACGACCTGCCCTGGCTGCGAGGTACCGGCGCGCGGGCGGTGGTGTCCATCGCCGGCGGGCACACCGACGAGTACGTGGCGCTGGCCAAGCGGCTCTACAACCATCCGGTTGACCTGATCGAGGTCAACATCTCCTGCCCGAACGTCGAGAACCGCGGCCAGGTGTTCGCCTGCGACCCGATCGCGGCCGGCCGGGTGATCTCGGCGGTCCGGCGGGCGGCGCACCCCAACGTGGGAGTGTTCGCCAAGCTGTCGCCGGACGTGACCGACATCGGCGTGATCGCCCGGGCGGTCACCGACGCCGGCGCGGACGGCATCTCGCTGATCAACACCCTGCTGGGGATGGAGATCGACCTGGACACGCTGCGACCGGCGCTGGGCGGGGTGACCGGCGGGCTGTCCGGCCCGGCGGTCCGTCCGGTGGCGCTGCGCTGCGTCTGGCAGGTGCACCAGGCGGTGCCGCACCTGCCGCTGCTGGGGATGGGCGGCATCATGACCGGCCAGGACGCGCTGCGGTTCCTGCTGGCCGGCGCGTCGGCGGTGTCGGTGGGTACCGCGGTGTTCCACGACCCGACCGCGCCGATCCGCATCCTGCGCGAACTGGAGGCCGAACTGGACGCCTGCGGCTTCGCCTCGGTGACCGACGCGATCGGCTTTGCCCACAAGAGCGAGGAACAGCGGGCCGCGCTGCTGGGGGGCGCCAGCCAGTCGGTGCCGGCATGATCGCGGCTGCCGCAGATGTGCCGGACGCCGAACCGGCAAGCTTCGGAGCGCGGCTGTCCACCGCGCTGGAGCGGCGGGGCGCGCTGTGCCTCGGCATCGACCCGCATGCTCAGCTGCTGGCCGAATGGGGACTGGCCGACGACCTGGCCTCGCTGGAGCGGTTCGCGCTGGGCTGCGTGGAGGCCTTCGCCGACCTGGCGCCGGTGATCAAGCCACAGTCGGCGTTCTTCGAACGGTTCGGCTCGCGCGGCGTCGCGGTGCTGGAGCGCACCATCGCCGCCGCCCGGGCAGCCGGCGCGCTGGTGCTGCTCGACGTCAAGCGGGGCGACATCGGCTCGACCATGGCCGCCTACGCGCAGGCCTACCTGGACCCGTCCTCGGACCTGGCCGTCGACGCGATCACGCTCAGCCCGTACCTGGGGGTGGGTTCGCTGGACCCGGCCTTCGAGCTGGCCGAACGCCACGGCGCCGGGGTGTTCGTGCTGGCGCTGACCTCCAACAAGGAGGGACCGGCCGTGCAGCATGCCAGGCTGACCGACGGCCGGACGGTGGCCCAGTCGGTGATCGACGAGCTGGCCTCGCGCAACGCCGGTGCCGAGCCGCTCGGCTCGTACGGGGTGGTGGTCGGTGCCACCATCGGCGAGTCGGTGGCGCAGTTGGGCGCGTTGAACGGGCCGTATCTGGTGCCGGGCATCGGCGCGCAGGGCGGCACCACCGCCGACGTCCGGCGGATCTTCGGCAATCATCTCGGCGCGGTGCTGCCAAGCGTGTCCCGCGAGGTGCTGCGGGCCGGCCCGGCGCTGCCGGCGCTGCGGGCCACCGCCGAGCGGGCGATCGAGGATTTCCTTTTCCTGCGAAGCTGAATGTCGAGCTTCTAACAGGGAGTGGCTGAACTCAGCGGGACGTCCACCGGCGCCGATGCCTTGGCCGCCGCGTCCACCAGGCACCGTCGGGCGCTTCCTGCCGCCGGATCGCTTGTCACGGCATAGCCGGCGGACTCGCCGGGACCCCAGTAGACCTGCTCCGCCGTCGCCTTGCCGGGTCGCACGGTGATCCAGTCGAAGTGGCTGTCCAGCCGGGCACAGCCGAGATCTGAGCACAGGTGGACGTACAGCGCGGCCGGTGAGTCGTTGCGCAGCGAGTAGCCGTTGTAGTTCATCGAATCGGTCGGGTCGAGCGAGTGACCGCCACGCTCGGCAGCGGCTTCCAGGCCGGAGAGCAGCGTCGCACCCAGCGCGCCGGTCGCCAACAGGGCGGTGAGCGCCTTGTTACGTCGCACCCAGCGCCGGGCGTTGCCGGCCGACCGCCGGGCAACCGCAACGGCCGATCGGTCTCTCTGCTGGCGCCAACGCTGCTGCACGGCATGATCATTGCCGACAGTGATGAGGATGCGGGAGATCGGCGACGAAGGGATGGCCTGTGCCGCGGTGGTGTCGCAGGGTCCGACTGGTCGGAGTTGCGATGATCGCTGCCGGCGTCGTGGCCATCGTGATCACGTATCCCTACATCAGCGGGGAACCCGGCTCGGCGGCCGAGAGTGACCTTCCTGATCCGGCGTGGACCAGGATGCTTGGCGGCATCGGCACCGGGCTGATGGTCGTGGGGCTGCTGGTGCTGCTGGCTCTCACCGTGCATCGGCTGCTGGCCAGGCGCCGGCCGCGCCGCTGAAACCCGAGCCGCTGAACGATCTCGGTGCACCGACAGCGGTAGCGTGGCCGGTATGGCCGAGGTTCCCCGTCTCAGCGCGGAGCAGCGGGCGGCAGCGCTCACTGTGGCCATCGCCGGCCGGGCCGTGCGGGCCCAGGCCCGGGCCGAGCTCAAGGCCGGCCGGCTCAGCCTCGCCGCGTTGCTGGAGCAGGCCGGCACCGATCCCCGGCTCGCCTCGATGCGGGTGCCGGACCTGCTGGCCGCGCTGCCCGGCTACGGCAAGGTGCGGGCTGCTGCGCTGCTGACCGAACTGGGCATCGCCGAATCGCGCCGGATCCGCGGATTGGGCCCTCGTCAGCGCGCCGCGTTACTCCAACGAATCGAGCAGGCGGCACAATCGCGGTCATGACCGGATCAGTCGAGGACCCCATGGTTTCGCCCGCCCGCCTCACCGTCCTGTCGGGACCGTCCGGGGTGGGCAAGGGCACCGTGGTGGCCGAGGTGCGCCGGCTGTTCCCGCACGTCTGGGTGTCGGTCTCGTGCACCACCCGCCGGCCGCGGCAGGGCGAGGCGGACGGAGTGCAGTACCACTTCGTCAGCGAGGCCCAGTTCGACGAGCTGATCGCCACCGACCGGCTGCTGGAGTACGCCACCTTCGCCGGCAACCGCTACGGCACCCCGCGCCGGCCCGTCGAGCAGCACCTGGCCGCCGGTCGGCCGACGTTGCTGGAGATCGAGCTGCAGGGTGCCCGGCAGGTGCGGCAGCGGATGCCCGAGGCCCAGTTCGTGTTCCTGGCCCCGCCGTCGGAGGGCGAGCTGCGCGACCGGCTGACCGGCCGGGGCACCGAGACCGACGACATGATCGAGGCCAGGCTGACCCGGGCCCGGGACGAGCTCGAGGCGCACGACGAGTTCGACGTGGTGGTGATCAACGACGACGTCGAGCGCGCCGCCGCCGAGGTGGTGTCACTGCTGTCCGCCGCGATGGCCTAGGCGCTCGGTCACGCTCAGTCGACCTGCTTGACCGCCCCCACCAGCTCGGCCAGCCCTTTCTTGGCGTCGCTGAACAGCATGCTGGTCTTCGGGTCGCCGTAGAGCTCGTTGTCGATGCCGGCGTAGCCCGAGGCCATCGAGCGCTTGATGACGATGATGCTGCGAGCGTGGTCGACGTCCAGGATCGGCATGCCGGACACCGCGTTGCCGGGCCGGCGGGCGGCCGGGTTGGTCACGTCGTTGGCACCGATGATCAGCGCAACGTCGGTCCGGTCGAACTCCGGGTTGACGTCCTCCATCTCGCGCAACTGGTCGTAGGGCACGTTGGCCTCGGCCAGCAGCACGTTCATGTGACCGGGCATCCGGCCGGCCACCGGGTGGATCGCGTAGGACACCTCGATGCCCCGGCTCTCCAGCAGCTCACCGAGCTCGCGCACCTCGTGCTGGGCCTGCGCCGCGGCCAGGCCGTAGCCGGGGACCACGATCACCTTGCTGGCATAGGCCAGTTGCAGGGCCGCGTCGTCGATGGCGATCGACTTCACCGAGCCTCCGCCGGCGGGACCGACGTCGATGCCGGTGGCGCCGGTGCCGAACCCGCCGGCCATGATGCTGAGCACCGAGCGGTTCATGGCATCGGCCATCAGCTTGGTCAGGATGCCACCGGACGCGCCGACCAGCGCACCGGCGATGGTCAGGGTGGCGTTCTCCAGCACGAAGCCGGCCATCGCCACCGCGGTGCCGGTGAAGGCGTTGAGCAGCGAGATGACCACCGGCATGTCCGCGCCGCCGATCGGCAGCACCATCCCGATGCCCAGCCCCAGCGCGGCGATCAGCACCAGGCCCAGCAGCCAGGGGTTGTGCGCACCGGCGATCACCGCGATGCCGGCCGCCACCGCGACCACGGCCAGCGCGGCCGACACCAGCCGCGAGCCGGGGAAGTTGACCGGCTGGCTCCAGTAGCCCTGCAGTTTCGCCGCGGCGATCAGCGAACCGGAGAAGGTCACGCCGCCGATCAGCACGTCCAGGACGCCCGCGGTCGCGATGCCTGCCGAGACGTGGCTGTCGTGCTGGTAGTCGGCCAGCGCGATCAACGCCGCCGCACCGCCGCCGACGGCGTTGAACAGGCTGACCAGTTGTGGCATCTGGGTCATCGCGACGGCGCGCGCGGAGTACAGCCCGGCGCCCGAGCCGATCAGCGCGCCACAGACCAGCACCAGCCAGCGGGTGGCGCTCATGGTGCCGCCGTCGGCCACCGACACCAGCACCGCGATGATCGCGACCAGCATGCCGCAGGCGGACAGCTGGTTGCCGCGCCGGGCGGTGGCGGGGGAGTTCATCAGGTGCAGGCCGAGCACGAAGGCGACCGCGCCGAACAGCGAGGCCAGCCGGACGCCGTTGTCCACGCTCATGCGGTCTCGCCCTCAACAGCCTTGGCAGGCGCGGCCGGGACGGGGCGTCTGCGGAACATCTGCAGCATCCGGTCGGTGACCGCGTAGCCGCCGACCACGTTGGCCGCGCCGAAGGCCGCCGCCACGAAGGTCAGCACATAGCCGAACGGTCCGTCGACGAACGAGGACAGGATCACCACACCGACAAGCACCACCCCGTGGATGGAGTTGGCCCCCGACATCAGCGGGGTATGCAGGGTTGCCGGCACCTTGCTGATCACCTCGAAGCCGACCAGCAGGGCCAGGACGAAGATCGTCAGGTTGCCGATGAATCCCTGGGTCATGGCAGCTGCCCTTCCGAAGGCGACGCGGACGAAACCCCGGCGGACGCACCGGCCGAGGACACCGGCGGCTCGGCCGACACCACCGCGGCCACTCCCGGCGACACGATCTCACCCCGGTGGCTGATCACCACGCCGCGCTGGATCTCGTCGTCCAGGTCGATGGCCAGCTCGCCGTCGCGAACCAGGTGGCCCACCAGTGCGGCCATGTTGCGCGACAGTGCCTGCGAGGCGCTGGTGGCCATCCGGGCCGGCAGATTGGTGGCACCCACCACCCGGACCCCATTGGCGGTCAGCACCGTCTGGCCGGGCACCGAGCCCTCGACGTTGCCGCCCAGCTGGCTGGCGGCCAGGTCCACCACCACCGAGCCCGGCCGCATCCGCGCCACCGTCTCGGCGGTGACCAGCACCGGCGGGGTCCGGCCCGGCACCTGGGCGGTGGTGATCACGATGTCGTGCCGGGCGATGTGCTCGGCGAGCTCGCTCTGCTGGGCCTGCCGTTCCTCGGCGGTGAGCTCGCGGGCGTAGCCGCCCTCACCGGCCGCGGCGATGCCGGCCTTGAGCTCGAGGAACTTCGCACCGAGGGACTTCACCTCCTCGCGGGCGGCCGGGCGCACGTCGTAGCCGCTGACCACCGCGCCGAGCCGCCGGGCGGTGCCGATCGCCTGCAGACCGGCCACCCCGGCGCCCAGCACCAGCACCGCGGCCGGCTTGGAGGTGCCGGCCGCGGTCATCAGCATCGGGAAGAACCGGTCGTAGTGCTCTGCGGCGACCAGCACCGCCTTGTACCCGGCGACGCTGGCCTGCGAGCTGAGCGCGTCCATCGACTGGGCCCGGGTCAGGGTCCGGGGCAGGCCGTCCAGGCTGATCAGGGTGACTCCGCGCTCGGTGAGGGTGCGCACCAGCCCGGGATTGGTCAGCGGCGCCAGCAGGCCGAGGTAGCTCTGACCGGCTCGCAACAGGCCCAGCATGTCCTCGGCCGGCGGGCCGACCGACAGCACCAGGTCGGCCTGTGCCAGCAGTTCGGCCCGCGGCAGCAGCTGGGCGCCGGCCGCGGCGTAGGCCTCGTCGCCGAACCAGGCCTCG
>JAVEEO010000221.1 GCA_030840415.1 Pseudonocardiales bacterium
GGCGATTCCGTGCTGCAGCTGGCCGCGCACCGGATGCGACAGGCGCTGCCGGCCTCGGTGATGATCGGCAGGTTGGGCGGCGACGAGTACGCCATCGTCATGTCCAGCAGCGACGCGCTGGTCCTGCTCGAGACCGCGCAACTCATCCTGGACGCGCTGCTGGAACCGACTCTGGTGGAGGGCATCGAGCTCAGCACGAACGCCTCGATCGGCATCACGGTGCGCTCGCCGGAGGACACCCAGAGCGTGGAACTGCTGCGCCGGGCCGACGTGGCGATGTACCAGGCCAAGGCCACCCGGGCCGGCGCGGTGCTCTACGACGCGCACAGCGACGACTTCTCGCGCAAGAAGCTGCAGCTGGCCGAAGAGCTGCGCAAGGCGATTCCCGAGGGCCAGTTGGTGATGCACTACCAGCCGCAGATCGACGCCGCGACCCAACGGGTCTGCGGCCTGGAGGCGCTGGTGCGCTGGCAGCACCCGCAACGCGGGCTGATCCACCCGATCGCCTTCCTGGCCGCGGCGCGCCGGGAAGGGCTGATGCTGCCGCTGTCGCTGGCCGTCGGCCGGATGGTGGTCGAGGACCTGCGCCGCTGGCGCGCAGGAGGCATGGACCTGCGGGTGTCGCTGAACTGCGCCCCACCGGAACTGCTCAGTGGGGTGTTCCTGCCCCGGCTCTACGACGCGATCGCCCAGGGAAAGCTGCCGACCGAGAGCCTGGTCATCGAGGTCACCGAGGACTGCTTCATCGCCGAGCCGGCCCGGGCCCGCACCATCCTGCGCGACATCAGGGCCCACCAGGTGCAGATAGCCATCGACGACTACGGCACCGGCTTCTCATCGCTGTCCTACCTGCGCGACCTGCCGGTGCAGGAACTGAAGATGGACCGGTCCTTCATCGCGGCCATGAACACCGACGTCCGCAGCCGGATGATCGTCGCCTCCACCTTCCAGATGGCCCAGGCGCTCGGCCTGCGCACGGTGGCCGAAGGAGTGGAGAACGCCGCGACCGCCGCCGACCTGATCGCGATGGGCGTCGACGTGCTGCAGGGCTACCACGTGGCCAAGCCGATGCCGGCCGCCGAGGTGGAGAGCTGGATCCGCAGCCGGACCACGGTCTCCGACGGTGGGTTCGACTCGCTGCCGGTGGACGGCCAGCGGCTCGATCCCTGACCGCGGTTCACCGCTGCGGACCCGACCGGACTAACCGGCTCCGGGCGGTCTCAGGCCGAAGCGCCGACCGGCTGCGCCCGGCTGGCAGCGCCGGCAGTCGCCCGCTCGGCGACCCGGAACTCGGCCAGCGGCGGCACCGCGATGCCGTCCAAGCCGATGCCCTGGGTGAACAGCCGGTGTGCTTCGGGATTGGTGATCCGCTGCTGGTCGAAGGCCTCGTCGCAGTGCCGGTACACCGGCGTGCTGGCCGCCGATCCGAGGTAGCGGGCCGGCCCCGCGCCGGGCAGGGTGTGGCCGGTCATGCCTGCCGAGGCGAGCACGGCGCGCACCCGCTCGTCGATGATCATCACCGCCGACCGGACCTCGTTGGCCCGCATCACCTGGACCAGGCCGTGGAACAACGCCGCCGAGGCCAACCTGCCCGCGCCCTTGAGCCCCCGGCGGCAGCCCAGCGTTGCTACGTCCCAGGTCTGGCTGAGGTCCAGCCGGGCGGCCCGGGCCGACCGGGCGACGTCCAGTGACCACGGCGGCCGGGCCGCATCGTCGAGCGACTTCAGCCCGAGGCCGGTGGGGCGGATCAGCCGGCAGGCACCGAGCACATCGCCGGTGTGGTCGGCCAGCGCGATGAACACCGAGGCTGCCTCGTACGGCCCGTACTCGTCGCGCAACTGCTCGCGGGTGTTGCCGTAGACCCGGCCGAACACCTCGGCCTCACAATCCTGGGCGGCTGCCAGCAGGTCGGCCTCGGGGTTGAACCGCAGAGTCAGTAAGGCGGCGCTGTCCATCTGCGTCCTCTCGGCCGGCCCCCCGCGTCACCCCGGGTGGCGGCAAGCTTACTGCGCGCAGCGGCCAATCGGGCGAACTAAATTTCAGTTGTTGTAGGGCATTGTGGGAAACCAGCCGTAACCGAAGATTGCCGGGACCCGGATCGTCCAGTAGACGACGGTGAAGACGCCCACGGTCAGCAGCATGGCGGCCGTGACCCGGGCGATCCGACCGGGTCGCGCCGTCATCCAGCGCACCAGCCAGCCCCGGCCGAGCATGGTGAGCAGCAGGAAGAGCAGAGCCATGATCAGCATGTTGCCCAGTGACTGCAGGACGAAGATCGCCGCGCCGTAGACCGGGTTGTGGTGCTCGGCGGCATAGGCGAACATCTTGTGGAACAGCGGGAACGGGCGCCCGATCAGGAAGCCGCCGATGAGCGCGCCGAGCACCACCAGCCGGGCGTTCGGATGACGCAGTTGCAGCCGGGCCAGCGGATCGGGAACCAGTCGCAGCTCGGCCAGGGCGAGGTAGATCAGGGCCAGGCCGATCAGGCCGAACACGATCGAGGACTGCAGCAGCCGAACCGGCATCGCGCCGACCGTGTCGGTGGAAAGCTGCGGGATCCTGGTTCCCAGCCAGGCGCCGATCGCGCCGTAGAGCGCAGACACCGGCAGCATGCCCGCCACCAGCCAGCCCAGTGGACGCAGTACCGCTCGCAGGCCCCGGCGCGTGCCGTCCTGCTGCTCGACCATCGACCCGACGGCGCCGAAGACCGCGATGTTGCACGCGGTGAAGGAACCGGCCACGCCGGTCACGAACGCGAACACCGCGCCCGACAGCAGCCCGCCGATCGGAGTGGTACGGGCGTCATGGCCCAGAGCGGTCTTGGCGATGTTCTGCCCGATGCCGGTATCGACCAGCTTGGCCGACCAGAGCACCGCCAGCAGCAGGCCGGCCAGGGACCCGATCAGCAGCGTTCGACCGCGGCGGAGACCGCCGGCCGCAGGTTTCGGCTCTGCCCTGCCCAGTTGGGTGTTGACCATGATGTGCGCCCTTCTCTGTTCCGGCCACGCCGGATCGGTGCTCGAACGAAATAGATAGTCGTTGTATCTACTACCTCTGACGCTGAGGCTCGCACCTGCCGCGGCGGGGCGCTTCTTCTGGATTGCGGTGCGGTCGAGGCGGCCCGGGTGGGTCTGGAACCGAACGGCTCTGGCCTAAACTGGACGAGTACGGCAATTGTCGAGAGGCAGTGGACACCGGCCACCGGGCAGGATTCGGCGAACGCGGATCGGCCATCCGCGCCCGGCCCGAGGGGCCGGTACGTCGTTCGAGTCTGCCGCCCTGCTCGCCTCGGGCAGTTCCGACGGTACCGGCGGCGCTGGTGGGGCAGGGTGCGTCAGCCGCCGGGTAACGGGGGAGCACGACCAGGCCCGTTACGACATGAGGAGAGACATTGCCTACGATTCTCGGCTCCCTCCGGGGACTGGTGCTCGCGCCGTCACTCGAGGAGGTGAGCTTCGCCGGCCGCGGTTTCACGGTGACGCCGACGCCGGCCACCGACCGGCTCGAGGCGGTACCGCAAGCCGTGGTCTGCGGGTTCGAGTGGGCGATGGCCGCCCATGACCTCACCGACCTCAATCGCAGACTGCGCCTGGTCGAGGAGGAACAGCGCGGCTTCGCCTACGAGGGCGCGACCATGGCCTACACGATCCTCGACACCATCCGCGGCGACCGCACCCGGCAGTTGCTCGACGGAGCCGGAGAGAA
>JAVEEO010000237.1 GCA_030840415.1 Pseudonocardiales bacterium
CTGGTGAAGCCGCGGCCCCGGAACTCCGGGAGCACCCCGTAACCGATGGCCACCACGCCCGGCGGTCCGAACCGGCGCAACCCCAGCATGCCGGCTCCCGCGCCGGTGGCGGCGTCACAGATCAGCAGCGCGTTGTTGCCACTCACCAGCCGGTCCAGCCCGGCCCGGGCGGCCAGCTTGACGGCGACCGCCTCAGGCATCGGCGTGGCGGAGAAGCCCCACTGCCGGGCCGCTTCGTTGTTGGCCTCAGCCAGCAGCACCGGCCAGTCGTCCGGCCCGGTCGGGCGCAGGCTCACCACGCCGTCGCCGACCTCGTCCAGTGCGGGCCAGGACGGCGCAACCGGCTCGTCCGGGTCGGTGGCGGTGCGGGTGAACACTGCCGCATCCAGCAAGCGCCCGTCGCGGCCGCGCAGGCTGGCCCGGCTGATCGCCTCGAAGCCGAAGCCGGCCCGCAGCGCCACAGCCGCCGAGGCGGCGTTGGGGATCTCGCACCGGATCCGGATCCGGTCCAGGCCATTGCCCAGGCCGAACCGGGCCAGTGTCCGGGTGGCCTCGGTGGCATAGCCCCGTCCCCAGTCCGGCACCGCCAGCCAGTAGCCGATCTCGGGGTCGCTGACCCCCGGCGCACCGGCCGGGCCCTCGCTCGGCAGTTGCAGGGTGGCGCTGCCGACCAGCCGGCCGGTGGTGTTCTCGGCGATCGCGCAGTCCAGCCGGGTGCCGGCGCCGCGGCCGGCCTGGCCGTGTCCGGTGACGAAGCTGCGGGCCTCGTCGGCGGTGTAGGGCCAGGGCAGCGGCAGGTACTCGAAGATCCGCTCGTCGGTGAGGATGGCCTGTACCGCCTCGGCGTCCGAGGGCTGCCAGGGCCGCAGGGTCAGCCGTCCGGAGTGCAGGACCAGCCCGTCCAGCTCGATCCCGCTCCACTGGCCCATGGCATCAGACTGCCAGATCGGACATTCAAATCCTGACCCGCGCGGCAGCCAAGTAACATGTCGGCGTGGTACTAAACAAGCTGCTGCGCGCCGGCGAAGGCAAGATCGTCCGGCGACTGACGTCCATCGCTGATCACATCGACACCCTCGAAGAGGATTACGTCGATCTGAGCGACGCCGAACTGCGCGCGTTGACCGATCAGTTCAAGGCCCGCTACGGCGACGGCGAGTCTCTCGACGAGCTGCTGCCCGAGGCGTTCGCGGTGGTGCGCGAGGCCGCCCGCCGCACGCTGGGCCAGTTCCACTACAAGGTGCAGCTGATGGGCGGGGCCGCCCTGCACCTGGGCAACATCGCCGAGATGAAGACCGGTGAGGGCAAGACGCTGGTCTCGACGCTGCCGGCCTACCTCAACGCGCTGACCGGCGACGGCGTGCACGTGGTGACCACCAACGACTACCTCGCCTCCCGCGACGCCGACTGGATGGGCCGGGTGCACCGCCACCTGGGGCTGACGGTCGGCAAGATCCTGTCGAACATGACCCCGGAGGCCCGCCGGGCCAGCTACGCCAGCGACATCACCTACGGGACCAACAACGAGTTCGGTTTCGACTACCTCCGCGACAACATGGCCTGGTCGCTGGACGATCTGGTCCAGCGCGGCCACAACTTCGCCATCGTCGACGAGGTGGACTCGATCCTGATCGACGAGGCCCGGACCCCGCTGATCATCTCCGGGCCGGCGGATGAGAACCAGCGCTGGTACCCGGAGTTCGCCCGGCTGGCGCCGCGGATGAAGAAGGACGAGCACTACGAGGTCGAAGAGGGCAAGCGCACCATCGCGGTCACCGAGGCCGGCGTGGAGTTCGTCGAGGACCAGCTCGGCATCGACAACCTCTACGAGGCGGCCAACACGCCGCTGGTCGGGTACCTCAACAACGCCCTGAAGGCCAAGGAGCTCTACAAGCGCGACCGCGACTACGTCGTCATGGGCGACGAGGTGCTCATCGTCGATGAGTTCACCGGCCGCATCTTGCACGGCCGTCGGTACAACGAGGGCATGCATCAGGCCATCGAGGCCAAAGAAGGCGCCCGCATCCAGGACGAGAACCAAACGCTCGCCACGATCACGCTGCAGAACTACTTCCGTCTCTACGAGAAGCTCTCCGGGATGACCGGTACGGCGGCCACGGAGGCCGCTGAGTTCGACCAGACGTACAAGCTCGGGGTCGTGCCGATCCCGACCAACCGGCCGATGTGCCGTGAGGACGAGCCGGACGTCGTCTTCAAGACGGAGGTCGCCAAGTACGACGCCGTCGTCGAGGACATCGCGGAGAAGGTCGAGAAGGGCCAGCCGGTCCTGGTCGGCACGGTCTCCGTCGAGAAGTCCGAGTACCTCAGCCAGCTGCTTCGCAAGCGCGGGATCGACCACGAGGTCCTGAACGCCAAGCAGCACGAGCGCGAGGCGCACATCGTGGCTGAGGCCGGCCGCAAGGGCGCCGTCACCGTCGCCACCAACATGGCCGGCCGCGGCACCGACATCATGCTCGGCGGCAACCCCGAGTTCATCGCTGCTGCGGAGCTCCGTCAGCGCGGTCTGTCGCCGGTCGACAACCCGGAGGAGTACGAGGCCGGCTGGCCTGCTGCCATCGAGACGGCCAAGGCCGCCGTCAGGGCGGAGCACGAGGAGGTCGTCGCGTGCGGTGGCCTCTACGTCCTCGGCACCGAGCGGCACGAGTCCCGGCGCATCGACAACCAGCTCCGCGGTCGCTCCGGCCGCCAGGGCGACCCGGGCCTGTCGCGCTTCTACCTCTCGCTCGGCGATGACCTGATGCGGCTGTTCAACGCCGGTGCCGTCGAGTCGATCATGAACCGCCTCAACATCCCCGAGGAGGTCCCGATCGAGTCGAAGATGGTCTCCCGCGCCATCCGCTCGGCGCAGACGCAGGTCG
>JAVEEO010000252.1 GCA_030840415.1 Pseudonocardiales bacterium
CGATACTGCCTGCTGAACCGCGCCGGCAACCTGGGACGTCTCGCCGGCCAGCACGATGGAGTCCGGGTGCGCCACCCAGCGCGCGTTGTTCCCGACGATCAGGTCGCCATAGCGGGGATCGTCGGAACCGACGACCGCGGCGGCCAGCTTGGGCCCGGCCGCGGACTTGGGGGTGCCGGCATCGGCAGGCGCGCCGACGGCCAGCCCGGCGACTCCGAGACCCGATGCGACCGCGCCTCCCTTCAGGAAGGCCCGACGTCCGACGTTGCCTGTCTCACGCATACCAGTCTCCACAGGTTGTTCGCTCGATCCTGATTTGTTGGGTGGTCAATCCAGCCATTGCAGGTTGGTTCCGAGGCCGGCTTCAATCTCGCGCACGCGGTCCCTGGACCAGACACCTGCTCGGTTACTACCCACGACTGGAGCAAATATAGCCGAACTGACTTTCTCAAAAAAACGCTCGAAACCGCCAGGAGTGGTCACGACGAAGAACTCGGTGTCCGGTTCCAGCACCAGGTACCCGTGTGCCGATCCGCGGGGAAGGTAGACGGTCCCGCCGGCCTCGAGCGTGCTGACCTCACCGTCGGCCCGCACTTCGACCGCCCCGGCGGCAACCAGGAAGAGTTCGTCTTCGAGCGTGTGTCGGTGCAAGCCCGCGAACTCACCTTTGGCTGCTTTGAAATGGGTAGCTCCGAGGCGCCCACCTGATTGTTGCGCCCGCAATCGAACAGCGATCTCCGAACCGTTGCCCCAGGGCTGCTGTGTGCCATCGCCCGGAATGCTCACATGAGGTCGCGCGCCGGCCTCACCGTCGCCGGGGGACGCCGGCCGACCCGTCACGAGGCGGCCCGGGCGGGGTGGCGTTCGGCGACGCTCTCGGTGAACTCGGTGGCACCGTGCAACCAGCCCAGCGCGGCACGCAGATCCTGCTCCGTGAAGCCTCGCAACCATGCGTTGCGGTCGGCCTGGGCACGATCGCGAGCGTGGTAGACCTGGCGGCCCATCTCCTCGGACACCCATTGAACCTTGGCGGCTCGCTCTGAGCGCAGGGCCGAGAGCTCCGCGAACGCCAGCGACACCGACTGCACGTCGACGGGCATCAACCGGGCCAACAGCACCGCGTCCTCCAGCGCCATCGAGGCACCCTGAGCCGCGTACTGCAACATAGGATGAGCCGCATCGCCGACCAGCACCACCGCGCCGTCGCTCCAGTCATCGAGCCGCGGACGCGAGCAGAGCACCCACTTGCGCCAATTACGGCCCAACCCGAGCAGTTGCCGCACCTCCGGGTGCGCGTGCCGGAAACTGTCCAGCACGACCCGATCGGTTACCGCCTCACCGCTGATGGCATCCACCGCACCATCGTCGCGGGTGATGGCGAGGTTCAACTTCGCACCACCGGCGATCGGATAGTGGACGAAGTGCCAATCCTCGGCCGCCCAGAGAGTGACCCTGGTGGCGCGCAGTTCCAGCGGTACGCACTCCATGTCGATCACCGCGCGGTAGATCGTATGGCCGGACACGACAGGATCGCCGTCGCCCACCAACTGCCGTCGGATGGCTGATCGGATGCCGTCCGCGCCTATCAGGGCATCCGCGATCAACTCCTCACCGGACTGCAGGATCACCCGAACTCCCGGAAGCTGGTGGGCGTAGCCCACCGCGTACGCCCCGGTTCGCAACTCGATGCGCGCCTCCTGCCTGCAGGCGTCGAGCAGCGGTTGATAGAGATCGCTGCGTTGTACGACCGCATAGGGATAGCCGAAGGTGGCCTCGTAGTCCGCATCCGTCCGCAGCCCGATCAGGTGCTCGCCGGACAGACCGTCCCTGATGGTCAGGTCGTCGACGCGGACCGAAGACGCCAGCACCGCCTCGGCCACGCCCAGCTCGTCGAGGGCTCGAAAGCCGTTGGGCGCGATCTGGATACCCGCACCGAGCTCACCGAATTCGGGTCGGCGCTCCAGGACGACCATGTCATGCCCCATCCTGGCCAGCCCAGCCGCGCAGGCCAGTCCGGCGATTCCACCACCCGCGACGACAATCCTCATAGCAGCGCGCTTTCGGCTTCGAGGGCCCCGGCAGACTCGGTGACGAGCCGGTTACAGACCTGCGCCAGGATCTGGTGGCCATCCGCGCTGAGCAGCGACTCCGGATGGAACTGGAAGGACTCGAACCGGGCAGCTCGCAGGGCAGCGACCTCGTTGCTGGCAGGCATGTGCGAGATCCGCACCGTACCGTGCTCCGCCAGGATGAGCTCCGAGTCCTCCGCGACAGCGGAGAACGCGTTGTAGAACGCGACGTTCACCTCATCGCCGAAGAGGTCGATCCGCTTTTGCGTTCCCTGATTGGGAGTCGGCAGGCGCACGATCTCCATTCCGAGGTTGGCGCACAGGACCTGATGGCTCAGGCAGATCGCGAGGAACGGTAGTTCGCTCGCCATGACCTGACGAAGGTGTCCGTGCAGCATCGCGATACGCCCGTGGTTCAGGTCCTCCGGATCACCGGGCCCGGGTCCAAGCACGACCAGATCCAGATCGTCGAGATCCAGCACGGCTTCGCCGGCACTCCGGGTCACCCGGTAACCGATGCTGCTGAGTTGGCTGGCGAGCATGTCGGTGAACCGATCCTCGTAGTCGGCGATCAGTACCCGACGCGGGCAGCCGGCCATCGTGCTGTCCAGCGGTTGGGTACCGTTGAACCAGTAGCGTGCCAGCGAGGCGTTGCGCGAACGCAGCGCTTGGGCGATACGAGGATGGTGGGCGTAGCGGGCCGGCTGATCCTCCAGCGCCGACAGCATCGCGGTCGCTTTCGCGTAGGTCTCGGCCACTTCGGCGTCCGGGTCGGAATGGCGCACGAGGGTCGCACCGACCGGGATCCGCACCTGGCCCGAATGGTTCAGGTCGGCGGTGCGGATCAGGATGGTCGAATCGAGGCTCGCGCGACCGTCAGCTGTCGTCTCCAGCAGGGCTGCGACGCCACTGTAGTACTGGCGGCTGGTCGGTTCGTGCCTGGCGATAACCCGGCAGGCGTTCTCCAAGGGGCTGCCGGTCACCGTCGGCGCCAGCAGGGACTCGTGCAGGATGTCGAAGGGAGACAAGCCGCTCGGGCCTTCGATGAAGTACTCGGTGTGCGCCAGTCGCGACATCTCCCGCAGGAAGGGCCCACTGACCCTGGGGCTCTCGTCGCAAATGCGGCTCATGATCTTCAACTCTTCGTCGACAACCATGAACAACTCTTCGCGTTCCTTGGTGTCGGAGAGGAACGCCAGGTGCTCCTCCAGGCCGGGTGCCGAATCCCCGTAGCGCATCGTCCCCGAAATCGGGTTCATCCGGACCGTGCGGTCGCTGTCCAGTGAGATGTGGAGTTCGGGACTCGCCCCGACCAGGTACCGGTCCTCCAACGCGATGGCAAACGTCCAGTGCGCACCTTCTTCCCTTGCGATCAGGCGCCGCAACAGAGTCAATGCATGGTGGACGCCGAGATGATCGATACGGCCGAGGTATGAGCGATGTATGACGAAGTTCGCACCCTCTCCAGCTCCGATCTCATCCCTGATCACATCGCGAACGACCTTGGCATACTCCGCATCGTCCACATCGAAGCCCTGCCGTCGTAGCTCCAGCGGCAGGTCCGGCAGCACCGTCAGCAGTTCGGTGTGATTGGACTCGGCGTACTCGCTTGCCTGGATCGCCACCAACGGGGTGTCCTCGTGGTTGGTGAGGTATCCGCGTTCGCGAACCTGGCCATACGGCACCACGACTACGGCCCGGCTGCTACCGCCACCATCACGCCGCAGTCCATCGGACAGCTCGTGCAGGGTTTCTGCCTGCCGCAGCTGCCCGGCCAGCACCTGGGTGATGTTCGTACCGTCCGGCCGTACCCGGGAGAGGATCGCAAAGGTGGGAACCTCGCCGGCGACGATACGGCGTAACAACGTCGGGTTCTGCTCACTCATCGCGACAGCTCCTTCGGTACAGACCCCACGAGGTCGGCCGTGGTCGGCCGGTCCAGATCCGCGTGCACCTCGGCTGCCGGGAGCACGACCGCGCAGGTGTCGGCCAGATAGCTCAGCGTTTGCCGGTGCTTCGCGGCGCTGAAATCGGCGATCGCATCCGCGACCACGAAGGTCTCGATGTCGTGGGAATAGGCGTCCACCGCCGTCGTCTGGATTCCGACGTGGCCGTATACCCCGGTGATGACGATCTGGTCGCGGCCGGCCGAGCGCATGAGCTCCAAGAGGTCGGTGCGGTGAAACGCGCTGTAGCGCCACTTGGTCAACACCCGGTCGCCTGCCCGCGGCGCAAAGGCCTCCGGGATCTCGCGATCGGCAGCCTCGGCAACCATGCCTGGCCCCCAGAACGCGGCCAGCAGGCCCCGCTCAGCCGCTGTCATTCCGCCATTCTGTGCTGTGTAGACGATCGGCATCGACCGCGATCTGGCATCACGAACAAGGGTCTCGACGTTGCGCATCAAGCTCATGGCCGGTTGCCGGTCACGCCTGAATCGACGGAGGAAATAGTGCTGCATGTCGTGCACCAGAAGGACTGCGCGAGCTGGATCCACCTGCCAGGACGTCCTACGGACGTGGTCCTCGGCAATTACCGACGGGTCGTAGTCGATCTCCACCGCCGCGTCCCAAGTCTGCGTCATGACATCCCCAGGGTGGCGCCACCGTCGACGGTGAGGTTCTCCATCGTGATATGAGCGGCTTCGTCGGACAGCAGGAACGCGATGACCGAAGCCACCCGATCGGGGGTGGCGACCCGGCCCAGCGGGATGCCCAGCTTGAAGCTCGACTGGTCCCCCCGCACGGAGTTCTGAATGCCGTCGGGCCCGGCGAGCGTGCGCAACATCGCCGTGTCCGTAGAGCCGGGCGAGACCACGTTCACCCGGATCCCTCGACTGGCGTACTCGAGTCCGACGCACTTGGTGAGCATCAGCGCCGCAGCCTTCGAGGCGGCATATGCTCCCATGCCGATCCGCGGGGTATGCGCGGTGTTCGAGGACACCGTGACAACGGAACCATATCCGCGTTCAGCCATTCGCGGAACGACGAGGCGGAGCAGGTGCATCACGGCGAGCGCGTTCACGGCGAAGGTTTCCGACCAGTCGGCCGCCGAGATGGATTCCAGAGTCGCCGGACGCAGTACACCGGCCGCGTTGACCAGCGCGCTGATCGGACCCGTATCCGCCTCGATGCGCGCGATGGTCTGCGCCACTTCCTCGTAGGCGGTGACATCCACCTCGTGGACGGTCACTGATCGGCCGGCGTCGTGCAGTTGTCCTTGCAGATCTGCAAGAGCGTCGGTCGCGTTGTCCAGCACCGCCAGCTGATATCCAGCGGCGCCGAGCCGGTGCGCGACGGCCTGCCCGATACCACCGGCGGCGCCGGTGATGACAGCTACCTTGTCGGTCACGCCCGTACCTCCCCAAACCTCGACACCACGGCGATCGCCTGATTGAGATTGAGCCGTGGATCACACAGTGACGTGTATCGATCGGCGGCGCCGACCGGATGGGAGTGCGGGGCTGCCGCACATTCGAGAACGTCGTCGGGCGTGGTCTCCAGGTGCAGGCCGCCGGCCCACACCCCCGCCTCGTCACAGCAGTCCCGGAACCGGGCGACCTCGGCCTGGACCGTGTCGAGGTACCGCACCTTCGAGCCGGTGACCGTCATCTCGGTGTTGCCGTGCATGGGATCGCACAACCAGATCACCGGGTACCCGGCTGCGGCGACCGCCTGCATCAGCGCCGGCAGGTGGTCGGCGATGTGCGCCAGGCCCATCCGTGAGATGAGCGTGAGCCGGCCGGGCTCGCGGAAGGGGTCCAGCTTTCGGCACAGGGCCAGCAGCCTCTCCTGCGTCATGTCCGGACCAACCTTGCAGGCAACGGGATTCACCACCGAGGCGAGCAGCCCCACGTGCGCCCCGTCGGGATCGTTCGTGCGGTTGCCGATCCACGGGATGTGCGTGCTGGACAGGAACGCTCCGAACTCGGAGTGGTGCCGGACCTGCGGAAGCTCGTAGTCGAGGATCAGTGCCTCGTGACTCATCCACACCCGTTCTTCGATATTGCCCGCGGGCATCTCGCGAAGTAATCCGCTGATCGAAGCTGCCGCACGGTAGCCGTTGGTCAATCGACGCGGATCGGGTACCCGGGCCTCAACCGTGGGCGCCGGATCGTTGACCAGGTGCCCGCGGTAGGTGGGCAGTTCCACATCCGCGTACGTCTCCGAAGCAGCAGATCGCGGCTTGGCGAACTGCCCTCCGAGACGCCCGATGCGCACCACCGGCACAGTGCTGCCGTGCTGCATGATGCCGGCAAGAGATCGCAACATGCCAACCTTGCGGTGAATGTGGA
>JAVEEO010000257.1 GCA_030840415.1 Pseudonocardiales bacterium
CGGCCGGGGCAGTGCTCCGAGCCGGCTGTCCCGCGCCGACATGTACCACGACGACACGGGCTTTCGGGTGTTGGAGTACAACATGAGCGCCTCGCTGGGCGGCATCGACGCCGCCGGCCTGAGCCGCGCCTATCTGGACCAGCCGTTCATGGCCGAGTTCGCCGCCGAGCACAACCTGGGCTTCATCGACACCATGGTCGAGGCGGCCGAGACGCTGAAGCTGGAGTGCGACGTGCAGCCGGGCACCCGCCCCTCGGTGGCGTTCTGCGACTGGCCGGGCAGCTATCCCGACCTCGAGGCGCAGCTGATCAAGAACACCGCCAACATCAGCAAGCTCGGCGTCGAGGCGTTCCCGTGCCACCTCGGCCACATGCGGATCGACGAGAACTCCGAGGTCTGGGTCGGTGACCGGCACGTCGACATCATCTATCGCAGCTTCCTGATCGAGGATCTGCTCGACCCGACCGGACCGGCCCTGATCGAGCCGGTGCTCAAGGCTGCCGAGCGCGGCAAGGTGAAGATCTTCTCGCCGATGGACGCCGAGCTCTACGGCAGCAAGGGCGCGCTGGCGCTGCTGTCGGACGAGGCCAACCGGGGCGTGTTCAGCGAGCAGGAGCTGGAGGTCCTGGACCGGATCCTGCCCTGGACCCGGATGGTTCGCCCCGGGCCGGTGACGGTGGACGGGCGCAGCGTGCTGCTGGAGGACTACGCGATCACCGATCGCGAGCAGCTGATCCTCAAGCCGGTGATGCTGCATGGCGGCGCCGGTGTGGTACCCGGCTGGCAGAGCGACCCGGACGAGTGGGCGGGCCAGGTCAAGGACGCCATGGATGGCGAGTTCGTGCTGCAGCGCCGGATCCACCCGCACACCGAGCTGTTCCCCACCGACGAGGGGTTGCGCGAGTACCTGCTGGTCTGGGGCGCCTTCCTGGGCGCCCGGGGCTACTCCGGCATGTTCCTGCGCGGCGGCGCGGCCGAGAACCAGAGCGCGGTCGTGAACACCCTGACCGGTGCGCTGGGTTCCTGCTGCTTCTCCGAGCTGGCCTGACCAGGACGAGCTGACCAGCAGGAATCGACGGGACGAGAGCTGGTCAGCTGACGCCCGGACTGCTCAGTCGCGCAACCGCAACCGGCTGAGCAGCCTGGGTGTCAGCAGCCCGTCGGCCAGCCCGAAGCTCACCAGGTCGTCGAAGGCTCGCTGGTCGTCGCGGCCGGCTCGCAGGCCGGCATCGATCAGCGCCGTCCAGCCGCCGAGCCGCGCCAGCGCCGACGTGTGGCGCAGGTGCCGTCCGAGCCGGCGCCGGGTGGAGGTCCGGTAGAGCGCGCCGGCATCGCCGTCGCCGGCCAGGGCCCGGGCCGCGGCCTGGCCGGCCAGCCCGCCGGACACCACCGCGTAGTAGATCCCTTCGCCGGTGAAGGGGTTGATCATCGACTGGGCATCACCGACCAGCAGCACCGGCCCATCCGGAATCGAGGGGCGACCGGAGGACAGCGGCAGCCGGTGTGCCCGCAGCTCGGCCGGCTCGGTCAGGCCGGGCAGCAGTGCGTGCAACCTGGCCAGCAGGTCGGCCCGGTTCACCGGCCGGCGGCCGAGCAGTTCGCCGTAGCCGACGTTGGCCAGGCCGCCGCCGATCGGAAAGCTCCACGCGTAGGCGGGCCAGTGCTGGTCTGTCATGGTGATGTACTGGCTGCCGGCGAACTCCGGCAGTTCGGGGGCGTAGCCGCGGATCGCCAGCGCCACCGGGGCCGGTCGCCGCCAGGCAGGGACCTGCGACCGTGCGGCACCGCGGCGCACCGCCGACTCGGCGCCGTCCGCGCCGATGACCACGCGCGCGTGCCACCGGCCGTCCAGGCACACCCCGCCGGGCCGAACCTCGACCGTACGCACCGCATGCCGGCGCAGTTCGATGCCGAGCCCCGCCAGTTGCCGCACCAGCCGGGCGTCGAAGATCCGCCGGGGCACCACGTGCACCGGATCCCGCAGCCGGCGGTGCGCCCGCACGCCGGCGGGGGAGCGCAGCGCCAGACCGCTGACCGTGGCAGTGCCGGCGAAGACGCGTTCGACGTCGAAGCCCAGCCGGCGCAGCTCGCCGGAGACCTGGTAGGCGATCCCGTCGCCACACGGCTTGTCGCGCGGGAAGTCGGCCCGGTCCAGCACCAGCACCGACGCAGCCGGTGCCGCCCTGGTGACCGCGGCCGCCGCCGCGCAGCCGGCCGGTCCGCCACCGACCACGATCACGTCGTAGCTGGCCGGGCCCATCCCGCCACAGTAGGCGGTGGCCGGACCCGCCGGCCCGGCCGCCGCAACGGGGCACTTCGCCGGTCAGTCCGGGTCCCCACCTCTGGGCAGGGAAATGCAGTCCCTATCTTTGATCCGGTCCGGGAACCGCGATCAGGATTCACTGCACCGGAGTCGGTATTACGGCCGAATCGAAATCTAACTCAAATCTAATTTAAATCGAACTATTGGCAATGCCCTTCCCGGATGCCATAGTGCAGAGGTGCCTTTCCTTTCCCCCGGACGGGCTATGTCCCCCTGCA
>JAVEEO010000347.1 GCA_030840415.1 Pseudonocardiales bacterium
CGTCCAACGAGAGCTGACCTTCGATTCCGGCAAGGTTGCTGTCGAGGCTCGGCTGCGGCCCGCCGTGATCGGACAGGACTTCAATCGTGGTTCGGACATCGAAACCGTGATCCTGTCCGCCCGGCACGAGGGTGCGTCCCTCGATCCGGTGAACGAGTTCCCGTGCTTCGTCTTCATCACGATTCCTCGTGGTGGCAACGATGCACTCGAAAGCCCCGTTCGTTCCGATGATCTCGAGATCATCGGTTGGGGGGAGTTGTACCGGACACGTGAGGACGCCGAACGACACGCGTTCGGCTGAGGGTCGATCACGAAACTTCTAGTGTGCCTTGTCGGAGCCGGACGGCGCCGGTCGTCGTCTCCTCGCATGGTTCTCAGCGGGGAAAGGCTGCAAACAGATGAAGTATGTGAAGTTCATCGCCACCGGCTGCCTACCGGCAAGCCATCGAGATGGCACACCTGCCGGCCGCCGGGCTGACCCGAGGCTAGCTGCGGGGCGGTCAAGCCCGGCCGCCCCGCAGCGGAGCTCAGGTCGTGATCGTCAGGGTGTGGTGACCCTTGCCGGCCTGCACCGTGACCTCGACGCCCCGGTTGGTCTGCACCATCCGGTAGTGGTGCACCGTCCGGCCGTCCAGCCGCACGCTCTCCGGGTGCTCGCCACGGGGCAGGGTGTGCCCGATCACGATGGTGTCGGCGTTCAGCGCGTGGCTGACGTTGATCGTGGTGCGGTAGACCTCGCCGGTGTGGGTGGCGCGCACGTCCACCGCGCCGCGACCGAGCCGGATCTCCTTGCCCTGTACGGAGTTCTGGCCCTGCGGCACCTGCGGCACGATCTCCAGCCGGTCATGGCCCAGGTCGGGGCGGACGCCCAGCCACTGGTGCACCACGGCCCACGCGGTGCCGTAATTGCCCCAGGCCTGCATGAACATCGAGCGGCAGGTCCAGCACCGGTCGATGTTCGCGCCCTGGTCCGGCGACGGGAAGATCTCCGGCATCGCGCCGGGCTGCTCGTCCGGCGTGCCGCCGGTGGCGGGCTCGGCGAACATCGGGTCGGCCAGGGCGTGCATGTAGCGCAGCTGCTGATCGGGCCCCAGCCGGCCGTAGTTGCCTTCGCCGACCGACTGGATCGAGGTGGTCAGGCCGAAGATGGTGCGCTCGCCCTGGCCGTTGGCGCCACCGCCGCAGCCGGTGTGGAACAGCCCCTGGTTGAACGGGGGGGTGCCGCTGTAGCAGGGGTCCTCGCGTCCGGCGAGGGCGGTGTTGCCGTGGTCGAACGGAGCCAGACCGGGCACCGTCCGGCCGTTGACGTGCAGTTCGACCTCCATCGGGGTCTGGCCGATCCAGTGCTTCTGGAACGACTGCACGTTGCCGGGGTCGTTGAGCGAGTCGGCGTACTGCTGGGCGGCCTGGTACCACCACGCCGTGTCGAAGCGCTGGCGCAGCGACTGCGCGAGCTTCGTCGTCCAGGCGTAGGTGGCCTTGTCGTGCTTGGCCTGCGCCATGTCGGCGAGGTCGTACAGGCCGCGCAGGAAGTAGACGGTGTTGTCGAGCTTCTCGGTGCCCATCCCGGTGCGCTCGACGTTGCCCAGCCCCTCGGGGAAGCCGTCGTGGTCGGCGTCGAGGTTCTTCACGACGTAGCGCAGATTGCGGATGGTGAAGTCATACATCTCGTCGCGGAACTTGTCGTTGCCGGTCCAGCGCCAGATCAGCGCCACCGTGGACGGGAACTTGACCGTCTCGTCGGTGTTGAAGTTGTACGTGACGGTGCCGTCCGGGTTGGTGGTGCGCGAGTCCTGGCCGAAGTAGACCGAGCCGTCCGAGACCACCTCGTGGGTGACCACGCCGGAGCGGTGGTTGAGCACGTCCGAGACGTCGCGCAGCGCTCGCAGGTGATTCTCGATCGCCTCGAACTGCCCGACCGCTACCGCGGCGAACGCGGTGTACTCGGCGTCGGTGCCGAAGATCCACGGATAGTCCGGGTAGCCGGCGCCGATCCAGGTCGCGCTCGGCACGGTGCCGACCGGTGCCGGGAACTGCTTGCCCTGGTTCGTCCAGCGGATCTGCAGGTTCTTCGCGGTCAGGGTCAGGTCGGCGAGGTTCTGCTTGCCCCAGTCGATCGAGTTCTGCACCAGCCGGTCACCGGGCAGCGACAGCTGGGTCCGGTTGGCCAGCCGGGTCCGGGCGGCGACCTTGGCGGCCAGTTGGGCGGCCGGGTTGCGCAGCGCCCGGGCCAGCTCACCGCGGGCCGAGGCCATTCCCTGGTCGGAGCCCGCCGCCGCCAGCCAGATGGTCTTCGAGCCGCCGGCCGGCAGCTGCACCGAGTAGGTCAGCCGGCCACCGGTGCCGCGGCCGAAGGGCCCGTCGTCGCAGGCCGAGGGCTTCGGGTCGGCCGGCGCGCCGGGCTCGGTGCCGGTGCACCGGTGTCCCGGCTGCGCACCCCAGAACTGGCTGCCGATCTGGCCGGAGACCGGCTTGAGCGAGGTGCCGACCAGCGCGGCGTAGTGGTGGGTCGGGGCGCCGGGCAGCGCGCCGTCGTCGGTGAAGGCCAGGTTCCTGCCGTCGTAGCTGCCCTTGTCGGGCAGGTTCATGCTGGCGTTCGGGGTGATGCCGTCGAAGCCCCAGGGCCACTGGCCCATCAGCTCCGAGTGCGCGTCGACCGACAGCTTCGCGGTGCGGGCCGGGCCGGGGTTGGTGATGGTGAGGCCGAACAGCGCGCCCCTGCTGCCGTCGGGGACGAAGTCGGTGCGCTGCAGCCGCAGGCCTGCGGTGGTCGGCAACTGGAAGCGGGTGTAGCCCCAGCCGCTGGAGAACTTCGTCGCCGGCCCCACCCACTGGCCGTCCAGGCCGAACCAGACGCCGTCCAGCAGCTTCAGCGGCGGCGTCCAGACCCCGCCCATCTCACCGGTGATGTGCCAGCCGTTGGCGTAGAACCGGCCGTCCTCGAAGCCGATCGAGTACGCCCGGGTACCGGCCGCCACCTCGCGGCGGTCGGCCAACCGGCTGCTGACCGACGATTCCGGTCCGGCCGCCAGCCGGCTCGCGCCCCGTCCGGGATGGCCGGCCGGTTCCGAACCTGCCGCCGACTGGCCCAGCATCGAGATGCCCAGCACGGCGCCGATCGCGGTCACGACTAGAGGGAGCTTGGCAGGCATCGGCAGTCCTTATCGCTCGCACCCGCCGATGGGGCGTGAGCCACCGGCGTCGGTGGGGCCACGCGACGGTCAACGGTTTCGGACCGCGGGCTGAGCCGGGCTCAGTGTGGTGGCCAGGGGCTCCTAGCCTCTCGCCGTTGGGCCACCAGGTCAACGCCCGGCTTCAGCGGCGCAACCGGGCCCGGTTGCGTCCCCGGCCCGCCAGCGCCACCAGGCCCAGCAGCACCGGAACCGCGACCGCGACCGGCAGCGCACCGCCGGCGTTCAGCGTCCGCCGCGCGGCCACCTCGACCCGGGTCGGCGTGCTGACCACCAGCCGCTGGTCGGGAGTGGCAGCCATTCCGGCGGGCAGCACCACCACGTACAGGGCGAACGTGCCGGGGCTGACGGCCTGCACGTCCCAGGTCAGCGCCACGGCCGCGCCGGGGGCCAGTGCCGGCAGGAACCGACTGCGCTCGGCCGACCAGTCCTCCGGGTCGACATAGGTGCCACCGGTGACGCTGGCGATGTTCAGGTGCGCCAGCAGTTGCCCGGTCGCCGAGTGGCCGTCGTTGACGATCGACACCCGGTAGTCGAGGTGCTGCCCGACCGACGTGCTCAACCGCGGCTGCGTCGACGCCGCGGTGAGGCCTGTCGGATCGGGAGCCGCCGTCGCGAAGGGCGCCGATCCCGGCAGCCCGACCACCAGCAGAGCGGCTCCCAGCAGAGCGATGGCCAGCAGCGGCAGGGCCGCCGCGCACCGGCGCCTCATCGCCGGCCGCCCGCGCCGAGCGTCACGATCCGGGGCGCGGCCACCAGCAGGACGGCACCGGCGAGCACCGCGGTCAGCACCGGCGCGGCCAGGTACGACAGGTCCCGGCTCGCACCGCGGCCGCGGACCAGGACGGCCGAGACGTAGTGCAGCGCCGAGCCCACCGGATTGAGGCGGATCAGCGCGCCGCCGACCGCGGTGTTCGCCAGCCCGGTGGGCAGTTGGGTGGGTGCCGACAGGGCGATCAGCACGAACACGCTGAGGGCCAGGCTGGCCCGGTTCGAATCCGACAGCGCGCTGATCAGCAGGCCCACCTCGACCAGCCCGAGTGCTGTCGCCGTTCCGATACCGAGGGACAGCAGCACCGACTCCGCCACCACCGCCACGCCGCGGCCCAGCACCCACAGGTACGGCAGGCTGACCGCCCAGCAGGCCAGCCACAGCGACAGGGCGGCGACCAACTTGCCGGCCACCACGCCGCGCCGGGACACCGGCGTCAGCAGCAACGCCTCCAGGGTGCCGCGCTCCCGTTCACCGCTGATGGCATCGGCGGCGCACACCAGGGCCACCAGCACGCCGACCGCCAGCGCGACCTGCAGGGTCAGGTTGACCGCCTCGCGTTGCTCGAGGAAGTTCAGCACCTGGTTGGTGGCGGCCAGGTAGCTCACGCAGCTCAGCAGCACGCTGTAGCCGACCAGCAGTACCGGTCCCCGGCCGCCCGCCCAGAGCTCCCGGCAGTCGCGCCCGGCAATCACCAGCCAGCCGTGCCGGCTGAGAGCAGGACGGGCCGTCCGGTCGGCGGTCGCGGCGGTACTCATCATGGCTCGCCACCGGGCACGACAGCGTCGGGAAGGGCGCTGGTGAGGGCCAGGAACGCGTCCGCGAGCCGGGTCTGCTCCCGCTGGAAGGACAGCACCGGTACCCCGGCGTCGAGCACCGCCGCCAGCGCCAGGTCGAGCAGCCGGTCCTCGGCCACCCCGTTCAGCGACAGCACCAGAGCCGATCGCCGGCCGGAGAACTCGGCCTGGACTCCCTCGACCGAGGCAGCCGCCTGCCGGGCACGCTCGCCGAAGCCGTCCGGCACCGTCAGCCGCGCGCGGTGCGGGTCGGCGGCCGTCCGGCTCAGGACCTCGGCCACCGATCCGTCGGTGACGATCCTGCCGTGGTCGAGGATCAGCACCCGGTCGCACAGTTGCTCCACCTCGGACAGCAGGTGGGTGCTCAGCACCACGGTGGCGTCCCGGCGCGCGGCGATGTCGCGCAGGATCGACAGCACCTGGCGCTGCCCGGCCGGATCGAGCCCCAGCGTCGGCTCGTCCAGGAACACCACTGCCGGGTCGTTGATCAGGGCCCGGGCGATCCCGAGTCGCTGCCGCATGCCGCGGCTGAAGGTGCCGATCGGCGAGCCGGCCCGGCTGGCCAGCCCCACCTCCGCCAGCAACGGCCCGGCCAGCCGGCCGGCATCGACCGGGGCCAGCCCGTACAGCCGGCCGAAGAAGCGCAGGTACTCCGCGGCGCTCTGCCGGGGCGGGTAACCGGCGCTCTCCGGCAGCACGCCGATCCGGTGGCGGATCCCGTCCGGGTCGGTGTGCGGCACCCCGCCGACCGTGAAGGAGCCGCTGGTCGGCGCGAGCATGGTGGTGAGCATCCTGATCGCGGTGGTCTTGCCGGCGCCGTTGGGCCCCAGCAGCCCGATGATGTTCCCGGCGCCCGCGGCGAAGCTCAGCCCGTCGACGGCGGCGCGGGTGCCGAACCGCTTGGTGAGCCGGTCGGCCTCCAGAGTTACCGCAGCCATCGACAGCGCCTTTCCCCGACTTTCCAGGCTAGGACGCCGGACCGGTAGCTGGCATCCCCCAGAAGGAGGATTCGCCACCTGGCGGCCAGCCCACACTCAGCCAGGGGTGCCAGACTCGGGCAGTCGGCCGGTGCGGGCCGCGGACAGCTCGGAAGGGAAGCGGAATGAGCCTGGATGTCCAGATCACCGGCAGCGCCATGCAGATGGCGATCGTCCAGCTCCGACCTGGTCAGACCGTCTACAGCGAGGCGGGCAAGTTCCTGTTCAGCTCGGCGGACGTGACGATGGAGACCAAGTTGACCGCGCCGGCCGCCGCCGGGCAGCCGGACGGCGGCAGCCAGGCTCCGGCCGCGGGTGGCCTCGGCGGCATGCTGCGCGGCGCGATGGACGTCAGCAAGCGGGTGCTGGCCGGCGAGTCCTTCGCCTTCTGCCACTTCACCAGCACCGGCGGGGACGGCCTGCTGGCACTGGCCGGGGTGCTGCCCGGCGAGATGCGGGTGCTCGAACTGGACGGAGCCACCACCTGGTTCGCCGAGAAGGACGCCTTCGTCGCCGCGGAGGCGGGCGTGCGCTTCGACATCGCCTTTTCGGGCCTGCGCCAGGGACTGGCCGGCGGGGAGGGTTTCGTGCTGGAGAAGTTCACCGGCCGGGGCAGCCTGATCATCGCCGGGGCAGGCAACTTCATCGACATCAATCCCGCCGACTACGGCGGCCGGCTCAAGGTGGACACCGGCTGCGTGGTGGCCTGGGACCACCGGATCAGCTACGGCATCGAACGGGTGGGCGCGCTGAACCGGGCCGGGATGATGAACGCGATGTTCGGCGGCGAGGGCATGACGCTGGCGACCCTGAGCGGCAACGGCTCGGTGATCCTGCAGTCGATGACCATCGACGGGCTGGCCAAGGCGCTGCGCAAGAACATGGGCGCCGGCGACCGCAAGACCGGCGCCGGCATGGGTGGCCTGTTCTCCGGCAGCACCGAGTGAGTGCACGCCCGGAGAGCCTCCGATGCCCGGCGCATCACGCCCAGCTCACCGGCTGTGGAACTTCTGAGCTGCCCCACTCGTCTCGCCTAGCATGAAGTTCGTCGTCCGCCCGGGGCGGCGATGATCCGCCATGGGGGCCAGCCGGCCTTCCTCTAGTCACCTGGAGTTACACGTGGGAGTCAGCCTCACCAAAGGCGGCAACGTCTCGCTCACCAAGGCAGCGCCTGGTCTGACCGCGGTCACGGTCGGCCTGGGCTGGGACGCCCGCACCACCGACGGCCAGGACTTCGACCTCGACGCCAGCGCGATCGCCTGCGGCTCAAACGGCAAGGTCGTGTCCGACAAGCACTTCATCTTCTTCAACAACCTGGCCAGCCCGGACGGCTCGATCGAGCACACCGGCGACAACCTCACCGGCGAGGGCGAGGGTGACGACGAGCAGGTCAAGGTCAACCTGGCCAGCGTTCCCGCCGAGGTCGACAAGGTGGTGTTCCCGGTCTCGATCTACGACGCCGACGCCAGCCGCCAGAGCTTCGGGCAGGTTCGCAACGCCTTCATCCGGGTGGTCAACCAGGCCGACAACTCCGAACTGGCCCGTTACGATCTGTCCGAGGACGCCTCGACCGAGACCGCGATGGTCTTCGGCGAGCTGTACCGCAACGGCGCCGAGTGGAAGTTCCGCGCGGTCGGCCAGGGCTACACCTCGGGCCTGGCGGGCATCGCCCGGGACTACGGCGTCAACGTCTGACGTATCACACCGGGCGGCGGCCGCCACTAGTACGGCGGGGCTTCTGCCCGGGCTTGACCGGGATCGGCACAGGATGCGAAGTGGAAGGAGTCGGATGGGAGTCAGCCTCACCAAGGGCGGCAACGTCTCGCTGACCAAGCAGGCCCCGGGCCTGACGGCGGTGCTGATCGGCCTGGGCTGGGACGAGCGCACCACCAGCGGGCAGGCCTTCGATCTGGACGCCAGCGCGCTGATGCTCAACGCCGGCGGTCGGATCCTGTCCGACTCCCACTTCGTGTTCTTCAACAACCTCATCAGCCCCGACGGTGCGGTCGAGCACACCGGCGACAACCTGACCGGCGCGGGCGAGGGCGACGACGAGCAGATCAAGGTCGACCTGGCGGCGGTGCCGGCCGAGGTGGACCGGATCGTCTTCCCGGTGTCGATCTATGACGCCGACGTCCGCCGGCAGAACTTCGGGCAGGTCCGCAACGCCTTCATCCGGGTGGTCAACTCCGCCGACGGTGCGGAGCTGGCCCGCTACGACCTGTCCGAAGATGCCTCCAGCGAGACCGCGATGATCTTCGGTGAGCTCTACCGGCATTCCGGGGACTGGAAATTCCGGGCGGTCGGGCAGGGTTACTCGTCGGGACTGGCCGGCATCGCACGCGATTACGGCGTCAACGTCGGCTGATTGCCAGCTGACCGAGTGGGCCAAAAAACGCCCACCACATCGCGACCGGGGACATACCGATCCCGGTCGCTTAGCAGATAGCGAAGCTTTCATGGTTTTGAGAACGTTCGGTGGCTCGTTCGGTGTCACCGCGGTCGGACTGATCCTGGCCTTCCTGTATGGCGGCACCACCGGCGTGGCGGTCGCCGCCATCCTGATCGTGCTGGAGATCTCGGTCTCCTTCGACAACGCCGTGGTCAACGCCACCGTGCTCGGTGAGCTCAGCGCGTTCTGGCAGAAGCTGTTCCTGACCCTCGGCGTGCTGATCGCGGTGTTCGGCATGCGGCTGGCGTTCCCGCTGATCATCGTCGGGATCACCGCGCACCTGTCACCGGCCGAGGCGGTGCACCTGGCCCTGGAGAAGGGCAGCGTGCACACGCCGGGCACCTACGCCAACCTGTTGCACGAGGCACACCCGGCGATCGCCGCCTTCGGTGGCATGTTCCTGCTGATGCTGTTCCTCGACTTCATCTTCGAAGAGCGCGACATCACCTGGCTGTCCTGGCTGGAGCGGCCGCTGGGCCGGATCGGCAAGCTCGACCAGCTGTCGGTGGTGGTCGCCAGCGTGCTGCTGCTGATCGCCGCGACCCAGTTCGCTCCCGAGGACAAGGTGATCAGCGTGCTGATGTCCGGCGTGCTGGGCATGGTCACCTACATCATGGTCAACGGCCTCAGCGGCCTGCTCGAGGAACACGAGGAGGCCCGCGAGGAGGCCGAGCGGGACAACGACGACGGCACCGCGCTGGCGCCCGAAGCCGCCCCGATCAGCCGGGCCAGGGCCACCGGCCAGCTGGCGGTCAAGACCGGCAAGGCAGCCTTCTTCTCCTTCCTGTACCTCGAAGTCCTGGACGCCTCGTTCAGCTTCGACGGCGTGATCGGCGCCTTCGCCATCACCTCGGACCCGATCATCATCGCCATCGGCCTGGGCGTCGGCGCGATGTACATCCGCTCGCTGACGGTCTACCTGGTGCGCAAGGGCACCCTGGCCGACTACGTCTATCTCGAGCACGGCGCGCTGTGGGCGATCGGCTCACTGGCGGTGCTGCTGCTGCTCACCATCCGCTACGAGATCCCCGAGGTGGTCACCGGCCTGATCGGGGTCGGGTTCATCGGCGCCGCCTTCCTGTCCTCCGTCCGTCGCAACCGGCGCCTGGACGGCACTGCGTCCGGCCCCGGTGCCACCTCCGAGCTCGACGCGGCGCCCGCCGCGGTCTGAGTGCCCCTTCGCCAGACCCAGTCCATCAAGAAAGCAGGCCACCATGGGAATCGACTACACCAAGCGCCCGGCAGCACAGCCGGCCCAGCCGCCCCAGTCGGGACAGGCGGCTCCGGTCTCGCTGTCCAAGGTCACCCTGACCAAGTCCGCGCCCACGGTGTCGCTGACCAAACAGGGTTCCTCGACCGGCATCCTTCGGGTGAACCTGAACTGGAACGCCAAGCCGGGCGGTGGTGGCGGCGGCCTGTTCAAGCGGTCCGCGCCGACCCTGGATCTGGACCTCGGCTGCCTGTACGAGTTCACCGACGGCAGCAAGGGAGTCGTGCAGGCACTCGGCAACGCCTTCCAGGCCAGCCCCCGCGGCGTTGCCGAACCGGTGATCCGGCTGGACGGCGACGACCGCTCGGGAACCAACGCCGAGGGCGAGAACCTGCTCATCAACCTCGGCTACGCCAACCAGATCAAGCGGGTGCTGGTGTTCGCGCTGATATACCAGGGCGCGGCCAACTGGGCCGCCGCCGACGGCGTGGTGACCCTGTACCCGGCCACCGGCCCGCAGGTCGAGGTCCGGCTGGACGAGACCCGCGACGGTGCCCGGATCTGCGGCATCGCGCTGCTGGAGAGCAACAACGGCGAGCTGTCCGTCCGGCGCGAGGTCAACTACATCGACGGCAGCCAGAGCGCGCTGGACCGGGCCTACGGCTGGGGCATGAACTGGGCGCCGGGGCGCAAGTAACCTCGCACCCGTACCCCTCAACCTGAAGGAGTTCCGCGATGTCTGACCTCGACCTCGGTTCGGGCGCCACCCCGACGGCCGGCCCCGGCGCGGCGCCGGCCGGCAACGCCCTGGTGCTGGCGCCGCCACCGCCGGTGGTCGTGGTGGAGAAGGAGCAGGCCGCCGGCGCGGTGCCGGTGGACAGCACCCGTCAGCTGGAGCTGCGCTCCCGTGCCGAGGGTTTCGCCCAGGAGCTGGCCGCCCTGGACGCCAATTCGCCGGCCTTCACCGAGAAGATCAACGCGATCACCTCGATGGGCGAGCAGGACATGCGGGCCTCGGCCAGCGTCTCCAACCGGATGCTGGACCGGCCGGCGGCGGCACTGAACGCCGGAAAGGGACGCGGTGGGGCCGACGCCCAGTCCCGGGTCGCCGGCAGCCTGCTGGAGCTGCGCCAGACCGTCACCGAGCTCGATCCCAACCGGGCCGACCTGAGCGGGGCGAAGAAGGTGCTGAAGTTCCTGCCCGGCGGTGACAAGGTGCAGCGCTACTTCGCCAAGTACGAGTCGGCCCAGACCCAGCTCAACGCGATCATCAAGTCGCTGCAGTCGGGCCAGGACGAGCTGCGCAAGGACAACGCCAGCATCGACACCGAGAAGGCCAACATGTGGGCCACCATGGGCAAGCTCAGCGAGTACAACGAGCTCGCCGGTGCCCTGGACGCGGCCGTCGAGGAGAAGATCGCCCAGCTGCAGGCAGCCGGTGACAGCAAGAAGGCCGACGCCCTGAAGGCCGACGCGCTGTTCCCGATCCGCCAGCGCCGGCAGGACATCATGACCCAGATGGCCGTGGCGGTGCAGGGCTACATGGCGCTGGACCTGGTGCGCAAGAACAACCTCGAGCTGATCAAGGGCGTCGACCGGGCCCAGACCACCACCATCGCCGCGCTGCGCACCGCGATCATCGTCTCGCAGGCGCTGTCGCGGCAGAAGCTGGTGCTCGAGCAGATCACCGCCCTGAACGCCACCACCTCCGACCTGATCGAGCGGACCTCGGAGCAGCTGCGGATCCAGGGCGGCCAGATCAACCAGCAGGCCGCCTCCTCGACCGTCGAGGTGGCCAAGCTGCAGGCCGCCTTCGACAACGTCTTCGCCACCATGGACGCCCTGGACACCTTCCGGGCGCAGGCGACCGATTCGATGGCAGCGACCGTGCAGGCGCTGGAGGGCCAGATCCAGCGGGCCAAGCCCTACCTGGAGCGCACCCGGCAGGGTGAGCTGAACGGCTGAGCGCCGGCCGGAGAAGAATGGAGGCACCAGTAGTGCTTCCCTGCGACGAAACGGACGATCATGACCTGGTTCCGGAGGCTGCTACCGCCGACGGCGCCCCTTGTGCCGCCGGTGCAGCCGGTGCCGCCGGCTTCGGACCCGGCCGCCGACTCCGATGACCCGGCGGCGCTGCGTGCCAGCCTGGCCGGGCTCGTCCGGTTCGTCAACCAGAACTCCGGCAGGCTGCCGGGTGAATCGGTGGTCACTGCCCGCCGGATCGCCGACCTGCTGCGTGAGGTGATCGACACCTCCGAGGTCCGGCCACTGGACATCTACGCGGTCATCTCGGTCAAGGGCATCCTGCACGACTACCTGCCGACCACCCTGCGCGGTTTCCTGGCACTCGACCCCGCCCAGTCGACGGTGCCCCGGCCGTCCGGGCGCACCCCGGTCGAGTCGTTGCAGGAGCAGTTGGAGTCGTTGCTGGACGAGGCCGCCAGCCTGCTCAGCGCCGCCCAGGCGCAGGACGCCGACGCGTTGCTGACCCAGGGCAGCTTCCTGCGCACCAAGTTCTCCGGATCGGACCTGGATCTGTGAGCGCGACGGCCGTGGGTGCCGGACGGGTGGGTAGACACCCGGCCTCGGTCTGCCGGCGCCCGGACGTCGAGGCCGTGAACAGCGTGACCATCGACCTCGCTCGAGCAGGGGCCGGCCGATAATGGCGACCATGAAGCGCGGCTCGAACGTCGCCCTGACCCGCGAGATACCCGACCTCACCGGCCTGGTTCTCGGGGTGCGCTGGGACACCGGACCTGAGAAGGCGCTGGCCGACCACCTGGTGGTCGCGACCATCCTGTGCGATGAGCACAGCAAGGCGTTGTCGGACGAGCACTTCGTGTTCTTCAACCAGCTGTCCGAGCCGTCGATGACGGTGAGCCAACTGGAACAGGCGATGGGTCCGGACGCCGAGCAGATCGAGGTCCAGCTGACCGCGGTGCCGGCCGAGGTGAGCCGGATCGTGGTGGTGCTCTACCTCAACGAGGGCATGGGGCTGCGGCGCAGCCTGGGGCAGCTGCGCGAGTGCGTCCTGCGGGTGCTGAACCTGGCCGACAACGCCGAGCTGGTTCGCTCGGAGAACCTGGCCGACTCCCTCGACGGCGAGACGGCGATGACGCTGGGTGAGGTGTACCGCCACCAGGGCGACTGGAAGTTCAAGGTGATCGGCGAGGGCTACTCCACCGGTGTCGCGGGGCTGGCCAAGGACTACGGGATCACCCTGTGAGCATCGACGTATTCGCGCCGGACCAGGCCCCGGCCCGAACCGACCTGCCGTTCCTGCGGCACCGGGCCCGGCCCCGCCCCCCGGTTGCCCGGGCGGCGGCGGGCTCGGCCGGCCTGGACCTGTCGGCTCCGGCACCGGCTGCGCGGCCGCCGGCCGCCCGGCCGGCTGAGAGCTCTGCCGGCTTGGCTCTGTCGCGTCCGGTTGCTCGGCCGGCGGCGGGTTCGGCCAGCCTGGATCTGTCGACCCCGCCGCCGGCGGCAGCTCCCGCGGCAGGTCCCGCGGCCGCGCCCGCGCCGGGCCGCCCGGCGCGCCGGCAGCCGGTCCGCCCGCTGCCCCGGGCTCGTTCCGGTGAACGCACATTGCTCACCCCGAAGGCCCCGACGATCACCCTGACCCGGCTGCAGAGCGGTGTCGGCGTCCTGACCATCGAGGCGGCCTGCTCGGCGGCGGTGGGTGACCTGCGGATCGGTGCCGCCTACCAGCTGGCCGACGGCCACAGCTCGCTGGTGTCGCGGACCGGCGGCATCACCGCCGCCCCGCGCGACTCTCGGCGTCCGGTGATCCTCGCCCGGGCCGACCGGTACGAGCGGTTGCTGATCGACCTGCGTCAGAACCGGCAGCTGGAGCGGCTGGTGGTGTTCGCGTTCTCCGAGTCCGGGGGACAGCTGAACTGGAGTGGCACCCTGGTCACCAGTACGGCCGGTGGCGGCCGGGTCGAGCTGCCGCTGGACCGCCCCGCATCGCCAGGGGTGATGGTGCTGCTGTCGATCTTCAACGTGCACGGCGAGTTCGTGGTGCGGGCGGAGATGGAGACCATTGCCGGCCCGATCCGCGCCGCCGTGCAGGCTTACGGCTTCGACCGGATCAGCTGGCTCGACGACCGCACCCCGGTGGCCTGAGGACGCGGCGGCCATGCGCCATTTCGACTTCCTGTCCGAGGCCGACCGGAACCGGCTGTTCTTCCGGCCGCCGCAGCCGTTCAGCGTCCACGACGACCTCAGCGTGCTGGGCATGGCGCTGGGAGCCACCCTCTACAGCCCGGCCACCCGTCCGACGCTGGTCGCCGATCTCGCCAAGCGGGCCGCCCAAGGCGTGACCAGCACGGTGATCTGCCTGGAGGACTCCATACCGGACGAGGCGGTGCCCGCCGCCGAGCAGAACGTTCTTGCCCAGCTGCGCGCCTATGCCGACTCGGGTGCGAGGCGGCCGCTGGTCTTCATCCGGGTCCGCTCAGCCGACCAGATCCCGATGATCGTTACCGGTCTCGGTGCGCAGCTGCCGATCCTGGCCGGCTTCGTGCTGCCCAAGTTCACCGACGAGAACGGGGCGCGCTACCTCGACGCGGTCAGCGACGCCAGCTTGGCCACCGGGCACCGGCTGCTGGCGATGCCGGTGCTGGAGGCGCCGTCGATCATCTACGCCGAGTCCCGCACCGAGGTGCTGCTGCAGGTGCGCCAGTTGCTGAACAAGCACCGCCAGAACGTGGTGGCGGTCCGGATCGGTGCCACCGACCTCAGCTCGGCGTTCGGCCTGCGCCGCGCGAGTGACCTGACCATCTACGACGTCCGGGTGGTGGCCGACGTGATCGCCGACGTGGTCAACGTCCTGGGCCGGGCCGACGATACCGGCTTCGTGGTGACCGGGGCGGTCTGGGAGTACTTCTCCGGCACCGAGCGGATGTTCAAGCCGCAGCTTCGCGAGGCGCCGTTCATCGAGGCCTCCGAACGGGCGTTGCGGGCCGAGCTGATCGCCCGCGATCTCGACGGCCTGATCCGGGAGGTGGCGCTGGACAAGGCCAACGGCCTGACCGGCAAGACCGTCATCCATCCCAGCCACGTGGCCGCCGTCCATGCCCTGTCGGTGGTGACCCACGAGGAGTACTGCGATGCCCGCGACGTGCTCGGCACCCGGTCCGGTGGCGGGGTGGCGTCCTCGGCGTACGGCAACAAGATGAACGAGTCGAAGCCGCACTCGGCCTGGGCCCGGCGCACCGCGCTGCGAGCCGCGGTGTTCGGTGTGGCGCACGCCGAGACCTCCTTCGTCGACCTGCTCGGCGCCGGGCTGCACCAGTGACCGCTGGAGTGGGTGCCCTGCCATGGCAGGGCCAGTGGGTCGCCGATGCTCTCGGCCTTGCCATCGAGCCGGATCCGGATTCCCTGGTGCCGGTGGAGGAATTGGTCGGCATGGCGTTGCGCCGCAACCCGCGCCGGGCCCACCTGTTGGTCTCGACCGTGCTGGGAAAGCACCTGCCGGCCGATCCGCGACTGGTCTACGGCGCCGGCCGGCTGCTCGGCCTGCTGGCCGCCGATCGGCTGGCCGGGACGTCACCGTCCGACGCGCGGGTCGCCGCCGGTGCCGCCCTGCTGCGGGCGGCGTTGCAGGCCGGCGATGATCCGGCTGCCGCCCGGCGCCTGGTCGAGCTGTGTGCCGTTGGGCGGCCGGTTCCCGGGACGCTGGTGCTCGGCTACGCCGAAACCGCCACCGGGCTCGGGCATTGCGTCGCCGAGTCGCTGGCCGCCGACTACCTGCACTCCACCCGCCGCCAGGTACTCGGCTACCGGTCGGTGGCCGGCTTCGACGAGGAGCACAGCCACGCCACCCGGCATCTGCTGCTGCCGGCCGATCCGCGGCTGCTGGCCGGCTCCGGACCGCTGGTGCTGGTCGACGATGAGCTGTCCACCGGGCAGACGGTGCTCAACACCATCGCCGCGCTGCACCGGAGCTGGCCGCGGCGGCGCTACCTGGTGGCCACCCTGGTCGACCTGCGGTCCGCCGCTGACCGGGCCCGGTTGCAGCAGGCCGCCGTGCGGCTCGGGATCGAGATCGACGTGGTGGCGCTGGCCGCCGGGCGGCTCCAGGTGCCCGACGAGGCGCTGGCAACCGGCCGCCGGCTGGCAGCGTCGGAGGACACCGGTGTGCCGGCCGCAGGACCTGCCGCGGTGATCAACCCGGTGCTCACCGAATGGCCGGCCGGGCTCGCGGAGGGTGGCCGGCACGGCTTTCCGGCCGGCGCGCACGCTGCCGTCGGCCCGGGCGCCGGGCGGCTGGCCCAGCAGCTCGCGGGGCGGTTGCGGGCCACCGCGGCTGGCCGTTCGGACGCGGATCAGGCCACCACCGAAAGGCGAATCCTGGTGCTCGGCTCGGAGGAGTTGATGTACGCGCCGCTGCGGATCGCGCTCGCGCTGGCCGAGGAGCTGGCCGGCGAGGCCACCGTCCGGTACTCCAGCACCACCCGCTCGCCGGTGGTCGCGGTGGACGACCCGGGATACGCGATCCGCGACCGGCTCAGCTTTCCCAGCACCGACGACAGTGCCGGCGAGCGGTTCGCCTACAACGTCGCGGGTCAGGCGCCGGGCCGTCGGTTCGACGCCATCGTGCTGGTGGCCGACACCGACCTCGCGGCGCACGGCGGACCAGCCGGCCTGCTGGGGCAGCTGGCCTTGGTGACCGATCACCTGCAGGTGGTGCGGCTGCCGGTACACCAACCGGTTTCCCGAGCCGGATACGAGGTGATCGGGTCGCCGGTCGCCGACCAGCCGCTGCCCGAGCCGTTGCGCGGCCCGGAGTTCGGCAGCTACCCGGCCGCCGACGTCGCCTGGTTGCTCACCGACCTGTCGGGCGCCGCGCTGGAGGCCCCCACCGAGGAACGCGAGGAGGCGATCCAGTCCGGCGGCGCGCACTATGCCGAATCGCTGCCTCAGGAGTACCAGCCGACCGCTGAGTACCAGCAGCTGTTCGCCGAGGCGCTGGCCGACTCGGCGGACCGGCTGGCGCACGCCATCGGAATGGTGACCGAACTGGTGCTGGACCGGCGCGGCCCCGCGGTGGTGCTGGCCTCGCTGGCCCGGGCCGGCACGCCGGTCGGAGTGCTGATGCGGCGGTGGGCTCGGTTCGCCCATGGACTGGACCTGCCGCACTACAGCGTTTCTATCGTGCGGGCAAGGGGAATCGACGAGGTCGCATTGGCCTACCTGGCCCACCACCACGACCCGGCCGCGGTGATGTTCGTCGATGGCTGGACCGGCAAGGGCGCCATCGCGCGCGAGTTGGCCGACGCGATCGCCGGGGTGAACCGGCGCACCGGGGCCGGGTTCTCCGACGAGCTGGCGGTGCTGGCCGACCCGGGCAACTGCGTGCCGATCTACGGCACCCGGGAGGATTACCTGATTCCGTCGGCCTGCCTGAACTCCACGGTGTCCGGGCTGGTCTCGCGCACGGTGCTCAACGCCGACTGGATCGGGCCCGGCCAGTTCCACGGTGCGAAGTTCTACGCCGAGCTGGCCGGCGCCGACGTCTCGCGCGACTTCGTGGACGCGATCACCGCTCGCTTCGAAGCGGTGGCCCCGGCGGTGGCACGCGACTGGCCGGTGCTGCGCGAGGCCGACCGCAGGCCTACCTGGGCCGGTTGGCAGAGCGTGCGCGAACTCGGCGAGCGGTACGGCATCGAGGACGCGAACCTGATCAAGCCCGGGGTCGGCGAGACCACCCGGGTGTTGCTGCGCCGGGTGCCGGAGAGGGTGCTGATCCGGGCCGGCGACGCAGATCGACTGCAGCACGTGCTGCTGCTGGCCCGGCAGCGCGGCGTTCCGGTCGAGCAGGTCGACGGGCTGGCCTACAGCTGCGTCGGGCTGATCTCACCGGGGTTCCGCCGGCTCGGAAGTGCCCGATGACCGTGCTGGTCGCCACCGACCTGGACCGGACGCTGGTGTACTCCCGGGCCGCGCTGGCGCTGACTGGCGCGCCGTTGCCGGAACTGACCTGCGTGGAGCGGCGCTTCGGCAAGCCGGTCGGCTTCCTGACCGCGGCGGCGGCCCGCGGGCTCGCGGCGCTGGCCGATCAGGCGGTACTGGTGCCGGTGACCACCCGGCTGCCCGAGCAACTGGCCCGGATCACGCTGCCCGGCCCGCCTGCCCGGTTCGCCGTCGCGGCCAACGGCGGGGTACTGCTGGACTCAGGCCTACCCGATCGGGCCTGGCAGCGCCGGGTCACCACGGCGCTGGCCGAGTCCGGCAGCTTCTCCGAGGTCGTCCAGTACGTCAGAGCCAACTGCGACCCGGGCTGGACGCTGCAGGTGCGCGAGGCGGGCGGGTTGTTCTGCTACGCCGTGCTGGCCGAAGCCGGAGCGCCGGACGGCTTCCTCGCCGGGGCCGCGGACTGGGCCGCCGCACGCGGCTGGTCGCTGTCGGCGCAGGGCCGCAAGCTGTACTGGATGCCTGACGGGCTCACCAAGGCGGCGGCGGTGCGCGAGGTGGCGAGCAGGGTCGGAGCCGAGCTGATGCTGGCGGCGGGGGATTCGCTGCTGGACCGGGACCTGTTGCTGCTGGCCGACCGGGGCATCCACCCCGCCCACGGCGAACTGTTCGCCAGCGGCTGGTCCGCCCCCGGCGTGGAGCGCACCGGCGCGGCCGGGGTGCTGGCCGGCCAGCAGATCGTGGAGTGGTTCGCCGCCCGGGTGGCCGAGTTCGGGCGCCGGGCGGACCCGGCGACCACGGCGATAAGCTGAGGGCTACCGCAGGAGCGATAGATCTGGAGCTGACCCCCGCATGATCGACCTGAAGAAGCTGGCCGCCGATCCTGACGCCTACCGCCGCTCGCTGGCCAAGCGAGGCGCCGAGTCGGTCGACGTCGACGGCGTTCTGAAGGCGCAGCAGGACGTCACCCAGCTGACCCAGGAGTACGAGCAGTTGCGGGTGCAGAGCAAGGAGCTGACCAGGCGGGCGGCCCGCGACGAGGCGCTGCGGGCCCAGGCGCGCGACCTGCGCGACCAGCAGACCGAGCTCGAGACCCGGTTGCGGCAGGCCCGCGAGGAGCTCAACGCCAAGGCGTCCTGGTTGCCGAACTACCTCGACGACCGAGTGCCGGCCGGCGACGAGTCGGACAACACCGTGATCCGCGCCGCCGTTCTGCCCGACACCGACCGGACCTACCGCCCGCACGACGAGATCGCGCAGGGCCTGGGCATCTTGGACACCGAACGGGCCGCGAAGCTGTCCGGCTCGCGGTTCTACGTGCTCAAGGGCGACGGGGTCCGGCTGCGGATGGCGATGTTCCAGCTGTACCTGGACATGGTCGAGGGGCAGGGCTTCGAGCTGGTGTCACCGCCGGTGCTGGCCAAGCGATTCTCCTTCTATGCCTCGGGATACCTGCCGTTCGCCCAGTCGGACAACTTCGGCATCGCCGACTCCGAACTGTCGCTGACCGGCACCTCGGAGCAGGCGCTGCTGGCCATGCACGCCGACGAGGTGCTGCCCGAGCTGCCGGTGAAGTACCTCGGCGACTCGATGTGCTTCCGCACCGAAGCCGGCAGCCACGGCCGGGACGTCCGGGGCATGATGCGGGTGCACCAGTTCTACAAGCTGGAGCAGTTCCTGTACTGCGCGCCCGACGAGGTCGAGGCGCTGCACCTGCAGATGCTCGACAACGAGGTCGCGTTCATCGACGCGCTGAACGTGCCCAGCCAGACGATCATCTGCAGTTCCGGGGACGTGGCCGCGCCCGGCTTCTTCAAGTACGACGTCGAGGCCTGGTTCCCCGCGAACCAGACGTTCCGCGAGCTGACCTCGAATACCAACCTGACCGACTACCAGACCCGGCGGGCCGGCATTCGGACCCGGATCGACGGCAAGATGGTGCACCCGTACACGATCTCGGCGACCGGCTTCTGCGACCGGCACATCGCCGCGCTGCTGGAGAACAACCAGAACGACGACGGCTCGGTCACCGTGCCCGAAGCGCTGCGGCCGTACCTGGGCGGCCGCGAGGTGCTGCGCCCGGTCGGCTGAGGTGCGCCCCCGGGGCGCGTCTCCGGCCGAGACCGGTCAGCTCCGGCTCAGCCGGTCCGGCGGTGCACGCTGACCAGGTACCCGGCTGATTCGGCTGCGCCGTCCCAACTGCCGTCCCAACTGCCGTACCGGCCGAGTTCGGCCAGGCCGGCCGCGGCGCAGGCAGCCTGGTAGTCCACCGCCGGTGTCACCGGACAGCCGGCCGGCAGGTGGGCGGAGTCCAGGCCGAAGCCGGCGACCAGCAGCCCACCCGGGGCCAGCACGCCGGCCAGCCGCCGTACCGTGCCGGCCAGGGTGCCCGGTGCCAGTAGCGGGACCACGTTGCCGGCTGCCACCACCAGGTCGAAACCGTCACCGGCCCACTCCGGAGCGGCCAGTTCGGCGAAGCCCGGCAACACGGCGAGGTCGGCCGCCAACCAGCGAAGCTCGGGCCGGGCCCGACGCGCCTCGGCCAGCATCGAGGCATCGGAGTCCACTCCGACGGCTCGGTAACCCGATTCGGCGAGCCGGATCGCCACCCGGCCGGTGCCGCAACCGGCATCCAGTACCAGGGCCGGTGCCGGTACCAGCGCCGCGCAGAAGTCGGCCTCGCCGTGCACGTTGCGGCCGGCGGCCGCGAGCCGGCTGAACCGAGCGGCGTACTCGGCCCCCGACGTCCGGCCGGCCAGTTCCTGCCACCGGGTGGCCGGGCCGCTGCCACCGTCCGGAGTTGGTTCGTCCATGCTGCTCAGGCTGGCAGACCGGTCCTCAGCCGCGCACCTCGACCACCGTCTTGAGCACGGTCGGGTCGGTCTGGCCCATCAGCAGGGCCTCCTCGGCCCTGTCCAGCGGTACCCGGGCCCCGACCAGGGCGTCCAGGTCGATCCGCCCGGAGGCAGCCAGTGCGATAGCGGCGGGGTAGGTGTTGGCATAGCGGAAGGTGCCGGTGACCGTCAGCTCGCGATTCTGGATCACCTGCACCGGCAACCGCATCTGCGCATTCGCCCCCATTCCCACCAGCACCGCGGTGCCGGCCGGGCGCAGCGCGGTGATCCCGGCACCAGCCACCGCCTCGACACCGGTGCACTCCAGCAGCACGTCCGCCCCGATCTCGGCGAGGTCGGTGCCGGCCGGCACCGCCTGGTCGAGACCAA